>JABDRK010000254.1 GCA_013041785.1 Eudoraea sp. | reverse complement strand
GTTCTACACTCAGCGTACCCTTGGCTTTCCCGGATTCACAGACCCCGTTGATGCCATTCGCGAGGTAAAATCTACCTATATAAATTTTCCAGTGCTATTAAAGGTCAGCGCCCGAAGACTTGGCAATTGGAAACCCTTTATTATTGGAGGTGTAGGCACAAAACTGAACCTGGGAAGCAATGAAGACAGTCTGGATGACAACAGCAGTGGCACCTTCCGGATGAAGAAAAGTGTTTTCCATTATGAACTGGGCTTCGGAATTGATTTTTATACGGAATATTTTAAGTTCTCCCCTTCTATTCGCGGGGTGTTTGCCCTGAGTGATGAACTCGTTCCTGACGATGATCCCAATAGCCCCTGGACTGGTAATCTGAACAGTTTGAAAACACGGGGAATATTTATCAATTTCACCTTTGAATAGGCTTTAAGCCCTCCTGACCTCATGGAGCAGAATGGCTGTTGCGGTCGCTACATTTAAGCTTTCCGCCGTAGGCTGTCCGTATTGTGGTATCCCCAACTTTTGACCAATCAATGCACTTACGTCTTTGGATATGCCCCTGGCCTCATTTCCCAGAATCAGGATACCGTTTTGAGGCAGCTTGGTCTCATATAAGGAATCTCCATCCATAAATGCCCCATATACAGGAACGGGGGCTGATTTTAAAATAGCCAACAGGTCCGTGTAGACCAGATTCACCCTGGCAATTGAACCCATGGTAGCCTGTAAGACCTTGGGGTTATAAGCATCTACTGTATCCGGGGAACACAACAGGTGAGCTATCCCGAACCAATCGCACAATCGTATGATCGTCCCCAAATTACCAGGGTCCCGAATACTGTCTAAGGCCAATACCCAGTCCGAAAACTGAACCTCCACAGGTTTTGGGATTTCAAATACACCAAGCACCCTACTGGGATTCTTCAGGCTACTTATTTGCGCCATTTGCTTTGTTGAAATCAATTGGGTGGCTTGTCCGGAGACTTGGGATAAATCCACTTCAGTCGTCATTAGGGTCTCGGCTTTGCAGCCCGACCCCAATAATTCCGAAACTGTCTTCAATCCTTCAGCTACAAAGCGATTGTGTGTGTTGCGAAACTTTTTTTGCTGCAGGCTTTTGATATACTTCAATTGACTTTTAACAACCATTCAAATAGTGTATTTTTGATGACTATGGGGACCCTTCGTCTTTATAAAGGTCATAATGCAAAAATAGTTTTATTATGTTTTGCACTACTTCTGGCCTCCTGTAATACGTTAAAAAGGGTGGGTGAAAACGACCAGCTCTTATCCAAGAACAAGATTTTCACCAATGGGGAACGGGTTTTGGATGAGGATATTCAAAGCTTGTTGGTCCAAAAACCCAACAGTATGGTACTTGGTTATCCGCTTCGGTTAAACCTTTACAACCTGGCCAAACCCAATCCAGACTCCACCTTTCAGGAATGGCTTTATCGCAAACCCAAGCGAGAAGCCAGACTTGCAAAGTTGCTTTCTCAAAAACAGGTGAACCGGCTTGGTGAGTCCTTTCTGGTAAAAGGTTACAGCGAGTGGCTAAAAAAAATCGGAGAAGTCCCTGTGATCATAGATACAAGCAGAACCCGAAGGTCCCTGGAACGCCTGAGCGCATATTATGGCAGCAAAGGCTATTTCAACAATACCACTACTTACTCTATTATCCCCATGAGAAAGCAGCGTGCTGAGATCAATTACAACATCAACCTGGGTAAGCCTTTTCTGATCGATTCCTTTAAGAAAAACATCTCCTCTCCTGCTATTGATTCCCTGTATAATTATGCCACTCAAAATTCCTTTATCAGAACCGGGGAAGTATTTGACCTGGCCAATTTCAACCTGGAACGGGAACGCCTTACTTCCTTATTCAGAGATTCTGGGGTGTATAATTTTCAGGAAAGTTCCATTTCGTACAATATTGAAAGAGATACTACACGGGCCAATGACGACCAGTTGATGAACGTGGAGCTCACCATTGATGATCTTCGCAGACGGGGAGATACTTCAGTAACCACCTCGGCATACAAAATATTCCGGTTTGATAAAATCAACCTTTTTGCCGATTACCAATTTGGAATCAACCCGGATTCCCTGAAATCGGTTGATTATGAGAATTACACCATTTATTACAAGGATAAGCTCCGGTATAAACCCAAAACCCTGACAGATGCGGTCTTCTTTGAAAAAGACAGTGTTTACAGGGATCTGGACCGGATCCGCACCTACCGGCAGATCACCAACCTGAATACCTTTAAATATCCCAATATCGAGTTTATTGAGGACCCAGAAAACGATGTGCTTATTTCCAACATTTATCTGGCTGCCCGACCCAAGTACTCGCTGGGGCTGGATTTTGATATTACCCATTCCAACATCCAAAGGCTGGGTATTGGGTTCAGTACCGCCCTGGTGAGCCGGAATATTTTTGGAGGTGCCGAGACCCTTAGCCTTTCGGCGAGGGGCACTTTTGGATTGCTTAGTGATGAATCGCTCCCTGAAGATTATTTTTCCGAAGTCGGGGGTGAGATTAACATTACCTTTCCAAGAATTTGGTTTCCCTTCTGGCTGCCTTTCCTAAAGGCAGATCGCATCATCCCCAATTACATGCTGCCCACTTCCAGGATAAGTTCAGGTATCAGCTTTCAGCAGAATATAGGATTGGATAAGCAAACATTCAATTCTATTTTTGGCTACAACTGGTCGCCCTCAGATTTCAAAAGAAGTAACCTGGAGATCGTAAATGTGCAATTTGTTAGAAATGTAAACCCCGACCGCTTCTTCAATGTGTACACCAGCACCTACCAGTCTCTGGACAATATCGCCGAGCAGTATGAAGATCCTGCAGAATATCCCGAACTGGAACCCCTGTTTATTGAAACCGATAATCCGGCCAATCCACTGCGCCTTCGCATTCCGGAAGGAACAACCGGATTTACAGATGCCATCCTGAACGGAGATGTGCCTGCTTCCCAAAGCAATTTTGTGGACGTAAGCCGTATTGAAGAACGCCGGCAGCGACTCACGGAAAACAACCTGATTTTCGCCAGTAACTATTCGTTTACCAGAAATAACCGGTCCGGTATCAGCGATAACAGTTTTTCTCAGATTCGTGTAAAACTGGAAGCTGCCGGGAACTTGCTCTCGGGTTTGGCCAATTGGATTAATTTTGAAGAAAATGATGCTGGAAATCTACTGGTTTTTGGTGTCCCATTTTCGCAGTATGTCAAAACGGAATTTGACTATATCAAGCATTGGGATTTATCCCGATCTAATGTACTGGCTATGCGGAGTTTTTTCGGGATTGCTGTCCCCTTTGGCAACTCTGAGAGCGTTCCTTTTGTTCGCAGTTATTTCGCAGGAGGGTCCAACGATAACAGGGCCTGGTTCCCCTACTCCCTCGGACCCGGGAGTTCCCAGGGGATCAATGATTTTAATGAAGCGAATCTGAAACTTGCTTTTAACCTGGAATACCGCTTCCCTGTGGTTGGGGACATCAAAGGGGCCTTATTCGTGGATGCAGGAAACATCTGGAACGTTTGGGATAATGTGGACGATCCCAGTAAAACCTTTAGTGGATTTGATTCTCTGGCCGATATTGCGGTTGGTTCCGGTTTTGGGCTGCGGTATGATTTTTCATATTTTGTGTTTCGCCTCGATACCGGATTTAAGACCTACAACCCTGCGGAAGAGCCTTCTAAACGGTGGTTTCGGGATTATAACTTTGCCAATGCCGTCTTCCAAATCGGGATCAATTATCCTTTCTAGAGCTAATTATTTTATTACATTTGCCTCATCTACAAATTAACCAATCAGCAAAAATATGTCGCACAATATAAAACCTGGTGTAGCTACTGGAGATGAAGTCCAGGCTATTTTCAAATACGCCAAGGAAAAGGGCTTTGCCCTGCCTGCAGTAAATGTAATAGGCTCCAATACTATAAACAGTGTACTGGAAACTGCAGCCAAACTTAACGCTCCTGTGATCATTCAGTTTTCGAACGGCGGGGCACAATTCAATGCCGGTAAAGGGTTATCCAATGAAAACCAGCAAGCAGCAGTACAAGGTGCCGTTGCCGGCGCTAAACATATTCACCAACTGGCTGAAGCGTACGGAGCAACCGTAATATTACATACAGACCACTGCGCCAAAAAGTTACTCCCCTGGATAGACGGCTTACTGGATGCCAGCGAGAAGCACTTTGCAGAAACCGGTAAATCCCTCTACAGTTCACATATGATCGACCTGTCTGAGGAGCCAATTGAGGAAAATATTGCCATTTGCAAGGACTACCTGTCCCGGATGAGTAAAATGAACATGACCCTGGAAATTGAACTCGGGATAACCGGAGGTGAGGAAGATGGCGTGGATAATACGGATGTGGACGATTCCAAACTCTACACCCAACCGGAAGAAGTGGCTTACGCCTATGAGGAGCTTTCTAAAATAAGCCCGCGATTCACCATAGCAGCTGCTTTTGGAAATGTCCACGGGGTGTACAAACCTGGCAATGTAAAACTAACCCCGAAAATTCTTAAAAATTCTCAGGAGTATGTTACCAAAAAATATGGCGTAGGCCATAACCATATTGATTTTGTTTTCCACGGTGGATCAGGATCTTCCCTGGAAGAGATACGTGAAGCGATTGGTTATGGGGTTATCAAGATGAATATCGATACCGACCTTCAATATGCCTTCCTCGCCGGAGTACGGGATTACATTCAGGATAAATCGGCCTACCTGCAAGCGCAAATAGGAAATCCTGATGGAGATGACCTCCCGAATAAAAAGAACTACGATCCCAGAGTTTGGTTACGGGAAGGAGAAAAATCATTCGTCGATAGGCTTACACAGGCTTTTGAAGATTTGAACAACGTGAATACGCTGTAGGAAAACAAAAATTTAATGGAGACCGATATGACTGCCTGGTTTAAAAGAAAGGAAAAAGGAATTCAGACAGCTACTGAAGAAAAAAAAGACACCCCGAAAGGCCTTTGGTATAAATCCCCTACAGGCAAAATCGTGGAGTCGGAAGAACTGGCCCAGAATTTCTATGTAAGTCCGGAAGACGACTATCATGTGCGTATCGGAAGTAAAGAATATTTCGAGATTATTTTTGACGACAATGAGTATACGGAACTGGATGCCAAACTAAGCTCCAAGGATCCACTTAAGTTTGAAGACACAAAGAAATATTCAGACCGGCTGAAAGCGGCCCAAAAAAGAACGGGGCTTAAAGATGCGGTTCGCACAGCCGTTGGGAAATCCTTGGGGAAAGAACTGGTGGTATGTTGCATGGACTTTACCTTTATCGGAGGTTCCATGGGCAGTGTGGTTGGTGAGAAGATCGCACGGGGAATTGATTATGCTATCAAGGAGAATCTCCCCTTTATGATGGTCTCCAAATCTGGTGGAGCCCGTATGATGGAAGCCGCCCTGTCCCTGATGCAACTCGCAAAAACTTCGGCCAAACTCGCCCAACTCGCTGAAGCCAGGATCCCTTACATCTCCTTGTGTACAGATCCTACTACCGGAGGTACCACAGCCTCCTATGCCATGCTGGGTGATATTAACATTTCCGAGCCGGGGGCGCTTATTGGATTTGCAGGCCCGCGTGTAGTTAAGGAAGCTACCGGACAAGACCTTCCTGAAGGGTTCCAGACTTCAGAGTTTGTTATGGAACATGGCTTTTTGGATTTCATTACCCACCGAAGAGACCTCAAGAAAAAGGTCAATTTGTACATTGACCTTATACAAAACCTTCCGGTTAGAACATAAAAAAAAGCCCTGATACACAATCAGGGCTTTTTATTCCAATTCACAGCGTTACTTCAAAAACCTTCGTAGGAAAATTTCTTCAGTCTCTCCATTGGGATAGGTAAGCATTCCCTTAGCATCACATGAGCCATCTCCAAAATCAAGACTGGCAGTCAGCTCGTTTCGTGAAATTTCAAGAACGCCACTAACAATAAACCGACAAGCCAATTCTCTCCTGAGGGGGGAAATGGTTTCCTTGACAAATACGTTACCCATTTTACCGGTAAATGTCCCTTTTCCGGAAATCAGGAAAACATTGTCTCCCCAGAAACCACTGCCATACCCCTCAATCCATTCCCGGGTTCGGTTACCCGTAAAACTGGCGGTACTTCCATCGGGCCAGGTTGCATTATAGCTCGCACTGGCATCAGCTTGTGGATTTCCATCCTCATTGGAACGCATACGTACAATTGAGGCACTTCCTTCAACAGCAACAGCATTGAACGTAAAGTTCTCAAGAGCAAGGGCCAGGGTGTGGGTGGCAAGCTCCATGTCCTTCTCAAAACTCAGGTAGATGATCCCGCTAAGGATATTGCCGTTAGGCAATTCACATCCCTCGCCAAAATCAATAGTTTTTTCTACTGAGGTACTGGTTACCACTGTAGTAATGGTTACACAATCGGGCAGGTAATCAGAACGGTAGTCCCCTTTCGCTGTTGCAGCGATCTGGTGGGTAGCGAACACATCTTCCCCGATGTTAAGCACTTCTTCCGAGATTAATTCGGATTCATCACTGGCCTGCAATTCGGCCACTTCAAAGGTTTGCTCCTCGTTGATTACTTCAGGAGATTCCTCTTTTTCACAGGAGATAAACAAAAGGGTAGCCATTAGCATAACTCCTGCGAGGTTCATTTTTTTGAGACTTTTCATAATAACAATTTTTTAACATTACAACTCTAGGACTATGCAGTTAGAAAAAGGTTTAATGCCGGGGAAAAAAAGTTTAGATACGTATTATAATTTATTGCTATCTTTGCGGCCTGATTGAAACCCGATCGGATACATAAAAATCATTTAAATAATATTGGCATGTATTTAACTAAAGAAATAAAAGCAGAGATTTTTAAAAAGCACGGGGGTTCTGAGACGAACACCGGAGGTACTGAAGCGCAGATTGCTTTATTCACCCATAGGATCAACCATCTTACTAAACACCTGAAGAATAATCAAAAGGATTATAACACAGAACGATCGTTGGTTAGATTGGTTGGAAAGCGAAGAAGCCTGTTAGACTACCTGAAGCATAAGGATATTGAAAAATACCGTATGCTGATTAAAGAATTGAACATACGTAAATAAACATATAAGGGGAAGTACTGCTTCCCCTTTTTATATGCCTTAAGGGCCCATCCGGGACCTTACAAAAAGCTTACACCTGGTTTTTCATTGGTCAACAACACAACACAACCCTGACCGGCCGGTAAGTCCGGAGACCATTGTATAACAGACCTGTTATCCATACAGGTATTATTAAGATTTTATGAATCCAAATGTTTTTAAAGAGGTCATTGACCTGGGTGACGGTAGGGAAATCTCTATTGAAACCGGAAAATTAGCCAAACAAGCCCACGGTTCTGTTGTGGTACAATCTGGACGTTGCATGCTCTTGTGCACCGTAGTTTCCAATTACAAATCCAGCGACGTGGATTTTCTGCCGCTTACGGTAGATTACCGCGAAAAATTTGCAGCTTCCGGGCGGTATCCTGGGGGATTTTTTAAACGTGAAGCCCGTCCCAGCAATGGCGAGATACTGACCATGCGCCTGGTTGATCGGGTATTAAGACCTTTGTTCCCCAAAGACTACCACTCAGAAACCCAGGTAATGATTCAGCTTATGTCTCATGACGATGAAGTTATGCCTGATGCCATGGCCGGCTTGGCCGCTTCGGCTGCCATCCAGTTATCAGACTTTCCGTTCGAATGCCCCATTTCTGAAGTACGTGTCGGACGGGTAGATGGGAAGTTCATCATCAATCCTACCCGCGCTCAGCTCGAGCAATCCGATCTTGACATGGTCATCGGTGCCTCTGCAGATTCCGTGATGATGGTAGAAGGTGAAATGGGTGAAATTTCTGAAGAAGAAATGGTTGAGGCCATTAAATTTGGTCACGAAGCTGTTAAGGTTCAGGTTGCTGCCCAGGTTAAACTGGCAAAAGCTGCCGGTATAAAAGAAGTTCGGGAATACGATGTTGAGCCCACGGATGAAGACCTGGAAAAACGTATCCATGAAATGGCTTATGACAAAGTATATGCCGTGGCTAAGGCCGGTTCTTCCAAACATGAAAGAGGAGCTGCCTTCTCTGAAATTAAAGAAGAAATTCTGGCGAGCTTTACCGAAGAAGAGCGGGAAGAACTTGGCGATATGATCTCCAAGTATTTTGCAAAAGCTGAAAAAGCGGCTATCCGTGACCTCGTGCTTAACGAAGGAATCCGACTTGATGGCCGTAAAACAGATGAGATCCGACCCATCTGGTGTGAGGTAGATTACCTGCCTTCCACCCACGGCTCAGCCATATTTACTAGAGGAGAAACACAGGCACTGGCTACGGTTACCCTAGGGACTTCCCGGGAAGCCAACCTGATTGATATGCCTTCCTATGAAGGAGAAGAAACATTTTACCTGCACTATAATTTTCCCCCGTTTTCTACAGGAGAAGCACGACCCATTCGCGGAACTTCACGTAGGGAAATTGGGCATGGAAACCTGGCACAGCGTGCACTAAAGCGAATGATTCCTGAAGATTGTCCGTATACCGTCAGGGTAGTATCCGAAGTTCTGGAAAGTAACGGTTCGTCTTCCATGGCAACTGTTTGCTCCGGTACTATGAGTCTGATGGATGCCGGAGTTCAGTTAAAGAAACCGGTTTCAGGTATCGCCATGGGACTTATCTCCGATGCAGATACAGGCAATTATGCTGTATTATCGGATATCCTGGGGGATGAAGATCACCTCGGGGATATGGACTTCAAGGTAACAGGTACTGAAGATGGCATTACTGCCTGTCAGATGGATATCAAGGTAAAAGGGCTCTCCTATGAGATACTGGTAAAAGCTCTGAACCAGGCGAAAGAAGGCCGTTTGCATATCCTGGGTAAACTCGTTGAGACTATCCCGGCTCCAAACGCCGATGTAAAAGCCCATGCACCAAAAATGGTGACAACCACCATTCCTGGAGAATACATCGGGGCACTGATTGGTCCTGGAGGTAAAGTGATTCAGGAACTGCAAAAAGAAACCAAGACTACCATCGTAATCAACGAAGATCCGGTTACAGAGGAAGGCCTGGTAGAAATACTGGGTACAGATCAAGACGGTATCGATGCCGTTCTGGCCAAGATTGATTCCATAACCTTTAAGCCTGAAGTAGGAAGTATTTATGAGGTTAAGGTGATCAAAATACTGGACTTTGGTGCGGTTGTGGAATATCTGGATGCCCCGGGCAATGAAATCCTCCTGCACGTTTCAGAACTGGCCTGGGAGCGAACAGAAAAGGTAACCGATGTGGTAAACCTGGGCGATAAAATCGATGTGAAATATTTTGGTACGGACCCCCGTACCCGAAAAGAAAAAGTTTCACGTAAAGCCCTACTGCCTAAACCAGAAGGTTACCGCGAGCGGCCTCCGAGAAATGACCGAGGTGGCGGAAGAGGCGACCGAAGTGGTGGTTCCAAGCGGCCATTTAAAAGACGAGACTAGACAACCCTGGTTGTAAAATCAAGCTAAAAGCCCCGAAATTCGGGGCTTTTTCACATAATTTAACATAATTCTTAAATTTTCGTAACCTATTTGTAACATTTAGCTCTTTTTTACGTATAAGTATATGCAGTAGCAATGCTATAGGCTTTAATAGAAAGAAAATTGTAGATGAGACAACTTAAGATTACAAAACAGGTAACCAACAGGGAAACCGCCTCTCTGGACAAATATCTGCAGGAAATTGGGAAAGTAGACCTGATTACCGCTGATGAAGAGGTAGAATTGGCACAGCGGATCAAAGCTGGCGATCAGTCCGCTTTGGAAAAGCTCACCAAGGCCAATCTGAGGTTTGTGGTTTCGGTTGCCAAACAATATCAAAACCAGGGGCTTACCCTTCCTGATCTGATCAATGAAGGTAATTTGGGTCTGATCAAAGCGGCACAACGTTTTGACGAAACGCGTGGATTTAAATTTATCTCCTATGCCGTTTGGTGGATTCGACAATCGATCCTGCAGGCATTGGCTGAACAATCTCGTATTGTTAGGCTTCCCCTCAACAAGATCGGCTCGATCAACAAGATCAACAAAACCTTTGCATTCCTGGAGCAGGCCCATGAAAGGGTACCCTCTGCCGAGGAAATTGCCAAAGAACTGGATATGACCGTGGAGGACGTAAAACAGTCCCTGAAAAACTCTGGCCGGCATGTATCCATGGATGCTCCCCTCATCGATGGGGAAGATTCCAACCTCTATGACGTATTGCGCAGTGGGGAATCCCCCAATCCGGATAAGGAATTGCTCCACGAATCCCTGAGGACAGAGATTGAACGGGCACTGGAAACCCTGACCCCCCGTGAGGCGGACGTGATCAGGCTGTATTTTGGACTGGCCGGTCAACATTCAATGACCCTGGAAGAGATTGGGGAAACCTTTGACCTTACACGGGAACGTGTCCGACAAATAAAAGAGAAAGCGATTCGAAGATTGAAACACACTTCGCGCAGCAAGATTCTAAAGACCTATCTGGGATAGCAGTCTTTACCCCTTTTACAGTATGCATATATCAATTGGAATAGTGGTATAAATATTGTAAATTGTAAACGGTAACAACAGTTTATCATGACTGTTCGTTTTTTGATTGATGAATAAACTCCGGCTGATTACCGGAGTTTTTCATTTAGGGCCAAATCTTCAGGAATAACCCGGTTTTATCAATCATATTTCATAGTAAAAGGAATTTCTAAGCAATTCCAGGCTTTTTGGTACTGCCGTATCGGGGGCTTCGTTGCCTTCAAACTCCAGGGAGACATAACCCCGGTAATTCAGGTCACGCATCATTTTACCTATTTGCTCATAATCGATATCCAAAGTGTACCATTTACCCCCGCCAAAATAGGTCTTCGCCTGTATCAGGTAAGCATGGGGTGCTAAAGTTGCCAGTTGTTCTTCCCGGTTTTCCAGAAAATTTCCTGTATCCAGAGTAACCTGCAACCAGGGGCTGTCAATGGCATTCACAATACGCATAACACCTTCAGCTGTCCTGCCCAGACCCCAGTGGTTCTCCAGTCCCAATACCACCCCACATCGTTCTGCCGTGGGAATACACTGCTCAATAGAGTCAATTACCCAGGAAAAACCTTCTTCGTCTGTATAGCCCTCAATAGCAGGTTCAATGCCCTTATTAGCCATCAAAGCATCAAAATTTTCGGAAGTTCCCCAGCGACCGGTATTGATACGCATGGTCGGAATACCTAATTTATAGGCCAGTTCTATCTGATGAATTGTTTTATCTATATTTTCCTGACGGTATTCCCTGGAGGGATTCAGGAATCCCTGATGCGTAGAGAATCCCATGATATCAAGGCCCGCATGAAATGCCCGCTTTTTTAAGTTTTGTAAATAGCTGTTTTCTTCAGAAGCCATCTGAACCAACAGCAATTCGATTCCGTCAAAACCCATGGCAGCAGCCTTGTCTATACAGGCCTCTATGGGACTATTTTCCTTGGGCCCGTTGAATTGCCAGAATGAATAGGTAGAAACACCGATCGGGTTATGTTTGATTTTTTTGGTGGAAGTTTTTACCTCCGACCCGGATTCTTTTTTTGTGGTGCATCCCACCAGGGCCGTGCTTAACCCAATTGCAGCTGCCTGTCCGAAAAATTTGCGCCTTTCCATGCTATTTAAATTTGATTGAGGGTGATGTATTAAAGATACAAAACCAACCGTATGAAATAGCAAATCCAAAATACTATGATCCGGGTATTGTTTATCTTTAATCAACATGGAAAAAAAGAGTAAACATTGTCGCGGAAATAAACTCGAAATAGGCTTGCTGGTATTGTGCGGATTACTGATCCTGTCTTCCTGTAAACCAAAAACTTCAGAACAAACAACGAGCAAGCAGGAATTCACAACTCCTTTGGGCAAAGTGTATACCCTATCAACTCCTTCAGATAAACTTATGCAGCAATATGAGGAGGCCAAAGTCGCTTATGAAGAAGAACCGGGTAATGCCGACTTACTCATTTGGTACGGCCGCAGGAAGGCATATCTGGGTCAGTATCAGGAAGCGATCGAAATCTACACAGAGGGTATTCGAAAATTTCCTGAAGATGAACGTATTTACCGGCATCGGGGGCATCGCTATATTTCTATCCGGGAATTCGATAAGGCCATTGAAGACCTGACCAAAGCTTCTGAGTTGATTGCCGGGAAACCCAATGAAATAGAACCCGATGGCATGCCCAATGCACAGAATATCCCGGTAAGTACCCTGCATGGCAATATCTGGTACCATTTAGGTTTGGCCTACTATCTGAAACAGGACTTCCCCAAGGCATACGAAGCTTATTTTAAATGCAGGGAAAGCAGCTCTAATGATGATAATCTGGTTTCCAGTACGCACTGGCTGTATATGATCCAAAGGCGACTTGGGAACAAAGCCCTTGCCGATAGTCTGCTGCTCCCAATTACACCCGAACTTAAGATTATAGAAAACATGAGTTATCACAAGCTCTGCCTTTTCTACAAAGGTTTGCTTTCAGAAGAAGAACTTATACCTAAAGAGGAATCCTCCTCAGCTTCGGATGCGGTGGCTTATGGTTTGGCCAACTGGAATGTGTGTGAAGGAAAAGAAAAGGAGGGCATTGAGCGCCTTGGCAATATCCTAAAAGGAGAAACCTGGAATTCTTTCGGCTATATCGCTGCGGAAAGTGACATGTTAGACAAGCTAAAGGATGTAACTATTACTGTCGAGAATAAACAATAGATAATCCCCGGGCGTATTCATTTTAGTCTGGGTTTGATTACTTTTGCAAACATAAAATTCTACTGATTGATGGATCCCGTTAAAATTGCTCCTTCTTTGCTTGCCGCGGACTTTGGCAACTTGCAACGCGATGTGGAAATGGTTAATAATAGTGGTGCGCACTGGCACCATTTGGATATTATGGACGGTTTATTCGTACCCAATATCTCTTATGGAATGCCCGTGATCAAGGCCATTGCCCAGCACGCTACCAAGCCCCTGGATGTACACCTGATGATTGTGGATCCGGATCGTTACATCACTACTTTTGCAGATCTGGGAGCTGATATCCTCACCGTACATTACGAAGCCTGTCCGCATCTGCACAGGACGCTGCAAAAGATAAAGAATGCGGGGATGAAAGCCGGGGTTGCTATAAATCCACATACGCCTGTAAACGTTTTGGAATCCATTATACAGGATGTGGACCTGGTATGTCTGATGAGCGTAAATCCCGGATACGGGGGGCAAAAATTCATTCCACATACGCTGGTTAAATTGCGCCAATTGAAATCCCTGATCAGCGAGGCCAATTCAAAAACGCTAATTGAAATTGATGGTGGTGTGGGTACCGGAAATGCTTCAGAGCTGGCTAAAGCAGGCGCAGACGTGCTTGTGGCGGGAAGTTTTGTGTTCCGCTCGGATAATCCGGTTGAAGCTATTGCTGCACTTAATACCCTGGTAAATCCTTAATCCGTTTTAAGTAAGTATTGAATTAAATCGGTAGTGGTGACAATACCGACTAAGCGATCATTATCTACCACGGGCAGGGAGTGATACTCACTTTCTACAAAGATTTCTGCAACTTCCTTGATGGAATTGGTCGAACTTACGGTGGTAAGTTTATTACGCATCAGCTGGGGTATCGTAAACATTTCATAAATGTTGGAGGAAATATTGTCCTCTTCCCGATAGGCCCCGTCTGCAAAACTAATTCGCAACAGGTCGTTCATACTCAGCATCCCTACCAGCCGTTTTTTATCTACAACAGGAATATGCCGGATCTTGTGCTTCTTAAATAAATGTTCTGCTTTATCGAGACTATCTTTCGCCTTCAAAGTAATTACTTCGTCAGTCATTATGGTCGATATCGGTACGGCTACTTGCACATTCATGACGCTAAATTTTAATTTCATTCTAAAGATCATTTAAATCAGTGCTAAAAAGAATGACAAAAATCATATTCCAGCCTAATATTTTGATTTTTAGGGTAATAATAGACGAATCGGGGGCCTCGGTTTTAAAGCTGTAATTTCTGTTGTACTTTTACTTTTTGAATTTATCGCATGGACACCCTGGATGTATTAATTGTTGGAGGAGGCCCAATTGGAATTGCCTGCGGGCTTGAAGCCAAAAAAAATGGGCTGAAATACCTTATTTTGGAAAAGGGTACTATTGTGAATTCGCTTTTCAACTACCCGGTGAATATGCAGTTTTTCTCGTCCTCTGAGCGCCTTGAAATCGATGAGATCCCTTTTATCAGCAAAGAGGCCAAACCTAAAAGGAACGAAGCCCTTGAATACTACCGCCGTATTGTAACTTCCAACAAACTCAATATCCAGCTGTTTGAAAAAGTACGCAGCATAGACAAGGAGGGCAGCCTCTTTAATATCATCTCGGATAAAGGGGGTTACAAAGCCAGGAAGGTCATCATTGCCACTGGTTTTTACGATTTGCCCAACTTATTGGACATCCCCGGGGAAGAGCTTCCCAAAGTATCGCACTACTACAACGATCCGCATTACTACGCCAGCCAGAAATTGGCGGTAATTGGTGCCAGCAATTCTGCAGTTGATGCTGCACTGGAGTGCTGGAGAAAAGGCGCCGAGGTAACCATGATCGTCAGGGAGCCCGAAATAGGGCACCGGGTAAAGTATTGGGTAAGGCCTGATATTATCAACCGTATTGAAGAAGGAAGCATCAAAGCGTATTTCAACGCCAATGTAAAAGAAATCCGGGAAGGCGAGTTGTTGGTGGAGACCCCGGAAGGAATACTGACACTTGAAAATGATTTTGTCCTCGCCCTAACCGGGTATCAACCCAACTTTTCATTTCTGGAACAATGTGGGATACAGCTTTCAAAAGACGACAAACGGTTGCCCGACTACAATCAGGATACCATGGAAACCAATGTTAAAGGCCTGTATCTTGCCGGGGTGATTTGCGGAGGTATGGAAACCCACAAATGGTTTATCGAAAATTCGCGTATCCATGCTAAAATGATCGTTTCAGACATCTTAAAAAAGAAAAAGCAGACAGCAGCGATCTAATTCCTACAATCCTGCTTTTCCAACGGTAATATCTATATAATGGACATTAAACAAAACCAGTTCTATCCGCTTTTTGAGGCACAGCGCAAGAATCAATATACCGTTGGAAATACTTCTGCTAAAGCCCGCATCCGAAAACTAAATGCTTTAAAACGCGCGGTGGAGTATACCTATAGGGACCAAATCCGTAAGGCCCTTTATGAGGATTTTAAAAAACCCCCTACAGAAACAGACCTCACAGAGGTTTACCAAATTATTGGAGAAATTAAGTTTGTCAGAAGTCGGTTGCAGTCCTGGATGCGAAAACAAGCCGTAGAAACACCTATGGCCCTTATCGGGAGTTCGTCCTGGGTACAATATGAACCTAAAGGAGTCTGCCTGATCATCTCTCCCTGGAATTTCCCGTTCAACCTTACCCTGGGTCCTTTGATCAGCGCTATTGCTGCCGGGAATACCGTTATCATAAAACCTTCAGAAATGACCCCCAATTCCTCAGCGGTCATGAAGGAAATTGTTCAGGAAGTCTTTCCTGAGAATGAGGTTGCTCTAATAGAAGGTGAGGTTGAGGTTGCGCAGGAACTGCTGAAACTACCCTTCAATCATATCTTTTTTACAGGTTCTCCCAAAGTAGGGAAACTGGTGATGCAGGCCGCCGCCGGGCATCTGAGCTCGGTAACCCTTGAATTAGGGGGGAAATCCCCAACAATTGTTGATAAAACGGCAAATCTCAAGGCAGCAGCCCGGAAAATAGCCTGGGGGAAATTTATGAATGCCGGACAAATCTGTATTTCCCCGGATTATCTTCTGGTCCACGAATCAGTTAAGGAAACATTTCTTGGAGAACTCCAAAAACAAGTTAAGACTATGTTTTCGGAAGCTCCTTCCCAGTCAGATTCCTATGCCCGCATTGTCAATTCAAAGCACTACAAACGCCTGACACAATATCTGGCAGATGCTGAGGAGAAAGGTGTAAAGATTCTGACAACGGAAAAAGCCGAAAGCGCTGACAATTACCTGCCTCCAACCTTGGTTATCAATCCACCCGGGGATAGCCTGCTCATGGAGGAAGAGATTTTTGGACCCATCCTCCCTGTCATACCCTTTAAAACCACAGAGGAAGCCATTGAGTTCATCAGCCAAAAGGAAAAACCACTGGCCCTGTATATTTACACCAAAAACAAGAAAACAGCTAATCAGATCATTCAAAATACCCGGGCTGGGGCTACCTGCATCAATAACAGTATAGTACATTATGCCAACCACAACCTTCCCTTTGGTGGTTCCAATAACAGTGGAATAGGGAAATCGCACGGTTTCTATGGTTTCCGGGCCTTTTCCAACGAAAGGGCGATCCTTAGACAGCATACCCCAGGTGCTATGGAATTACTTTTCCCACCTTACACCAACATAAAGCAAAAGCTGGCTAAGCTTACCATCAAGTGGTTTTAAATTTCTGCGCAACTATTTGGTAATTTTCAGTACCTTTTGTTGAAAATTATTTAGATGGATAAGATCAGAAAAGAACAAGTGAGTCAGGAAGTATTTGATTTATACGACGAGTATGCCCACAATAGAATCAATCGCCGGCAATTTATTGACAAACTATCCACGTACGCTATTGGCGGATTAACCGTGGCCTCTTTGTTGAGTTTTATTTCTCCCAATTACGTCGACAAAATTCAGGTTGGTCAGGATGATGCCCGACTTAAATCCGAATTCATAACCTATGATTCCCCTAAAGGAGGAGGAACAATCAAAGGGCTTCTATCAAGACCAGCTGAAGCCAAAGGAAAACTACCGGGAATAGTTGTCGTACATGAAAACAGGGGACTCAACCCC
>JABDRK010000231.1 GCA_013041785.1 Eudoraea sp. | reverse complement strand
GGCTCCATACAATTGTGGGCAAGGAAAGGAGCGGTATACGTCCGTTCGATTACTTTAGCGGCTTTTTTAAAGGCATCCCCCGGGTTACCATCCTTACGAACCACGCTGGGCTGCATAGATGCCATCTCAGCCATCTCAGCCCTGTGATCTTTTGTATTCTCTAAACCGGCCGGGATAGTAATGGTCTGGGCACTTGGCCTTCCATAAAATCTTTTTTGTTCTGTGTAGGTTCCAAAAGGTTCCCATTCAACGGCTATTGCTTTTTTGGCATTCATGACCTCCCAGGTAGAATCCCCCACAATGACTACAACTTCAAGAAAGGTGCAGGTGTCAAAATGCTGTCTTTCAAAGTCATCTTCCAGTACCTTGATACTAAATACATCCTTTATTCCTGGCATTGATCTGATCCCCGAATCATCAAATGACTTTAGTTTTTTACCAAAAGCCGGAGGGTGGACGATCATGGCAATCAGCATGCCTTCCTGGTGTATGTCTGATCCAAACAAGGACTTGCCGGTCACCATATTTTCTCCCTCTACATTTTTACGTGAAGTCCCAATGATATCAAAATCCTCCACCTCCTTCAGCTGCACTTCTTCAGGAACAGCAAGCTGGGAAGCGGCAGCGGCTACTTCCCCATAGGTAAGGGAACGTCCGCTGGATTTATGATGCAGCATACCCATTTCTGTGGTTACTTCTGCGACGGGAACTTCCCATTCCCCGGCTGCAGCTTCCCGAAGCATTTGGCGGGCGGAGGCCCCTGCCATCCGCAAGCCTGCCCAGCCACGTCGAATTGCCTGGCTACCCCCAATAAACTGTCGGCTGTACAATTCGGTGTTCAAAGGTGCTTGTTCTACAAGAACGGCTGCCCAATCTACATCCAGTTCATCGGCGACAATCATGGGCATGGAAGTCTTAACATTCTGGCCTCCTTCGGGATTGGGAGACATGATAGTCACTAACCCATTTTCTCCGATTTTCAAATAACCATTGATTTCAAACCATTCTTTTGGCATTTCCCGGGCGACCATTTTTCCGGCCTCTTCGGGTTTACAGGAATTCAGCCAGCTAAAACCCAAAACAAGGCCACTGCCAGCCAAACTGGCATTCTTTATAAAAGCGCGTCTCCCGACTTTGGTTTTAATCACGGTCATTTTCTTTCCAATATGTTTTAGCGACCAATATGCTGGGCCGCTTCAGGGTATAATTGCTCCATTTATCCCACTAAAGGAGGCCGGTCGGAAATAAAGGGTTGATGGTAAACCCTTCTCCCCGTTGCCTTGTAAAGCGCATTGGCCAATGCCCCCATTACCGGCGGGAACGGGGGTTCTCCCAAACCGGTTGGGTCAATTTCGTTATTGACAAAATGTACCTTAATTTCTTTAGGCGCTTCACTGTGCCGAATGATCCTGTACCGGTCAAAATTGGATTGTTCCGGCCTGCCGTCCTTAAAGGAAAGGTTACCATACATGGCGTTGCCTATACCGTCAACTATGGCCCCTTCGGCCATATTTGCAGCAGCATCGGGATTTACCACAATACCGCAATCAATAGCACAGACCACTTTTTCCACCTTAGGTGTATCACCTTCCAAAACAACATCCAGCACATGGGCGGCATAGCTGTTGTGGCATAAATAAGCCGATACTCCACGGTAAGATCCAGGAGCCGATTCATTCCAGTTTGATTTATCACGGACCAGTTTTAATACGCCTGCGTAGCGTTCAGGGTCGTAATCATTTCGTTCCCCAACCGGCTTTTCCTTTGCCCGGTTCAGTAGCTCTAGCCTAAATTCAATCGGATCTTTCCCGGCCGCTTCAGCAACTTCATCCAGAAAGGCTTGTTCAACACCCGCCATAAAATTTGAGCGCGGCGCACGGAAGGCCCCTATGGTTATGTTTGAATTGATTTCCCATTGTTCTGCCAGGTAATTATCCACCGCTCCGGCAGGAAAACGATTGGCAAATAAAGGTGTTTCTGGCACTCCACCGGCTTTTACATGGAATGCAATCAAATTGTTGTTTTCATCCAGTGCTGCACGATAGGTCGCGTGATAAGATGGTCGATAAATACCAAAGGTCATATCGTCTTCACGGTCGTAGACCAATTTCACCGGGGCTTTAACCTGTTTTGAAATCAGGGCTGCTTCAACAGCGTAATGTCCATAGGCCCTTCTTCCAAATCCACCGCCCATTCGCGTAAGTTCTACCTCTATTTTTTCAACAGGAACGCCCAGGCGGGCGGCCACTGTGGCTTCGGCCAAAGCAGGGGCCTGTAGCGGTCCGGCCAATTTTACTACCTCATCGGTAACGTGGGCAAAAAAGTTCATGGGTTCCATGCAGTTGTGCGCCAGGAACGGACAGCTGTAGGACCTTTCGATGACCCTGGCCGCATTTTTAAAGGCGGCTGCCGGATCTCCATCTTTTCGGGCAACGGTACCAGGTTCAGCTGCCATTTTAATCATCTGAGCGTAATGGTCATTCGTATTTTCGAGGCCTTTCGGTACCTCAACTTCCATTTGTGTGCCAAAGCGGTCCAGGGTCAATTTGGAATCAGCAATGGGTTCCCAATCCACGCTTAACTGCTTTTTCGCATTCATGACCTCCCAGGTGGTTTTCCCAACGATTACCACCAATTCAGTAAAGGCAGTGGTGTCAAAATATCCCCGGGTGGCGTCGTCTTCAAGGGTTTTTATTTTGAAAACATCCACAATTCCCGGCATATTCCTTACCCTGCTATCGTCAAAGGACTTTAGTTTCAGCCCAAATGCAGGAGGGTGTTTAGCCATGGCAACCAAGGCACCCTCAAACTGATAATCAACTCCAAATAATGGTTTGCCGGTAACAACTTTCAGGGCTTCCACATCCTTTTTGGAAGTTCCTATAATGGTAAAATCCTTGATTTCTTTCAGAGGCACTTCCTCTGGTACTTCCCTTTGGGCAGCCAATGAAGCCATTTCACCATATCCAGCTGAATTTCCGCTGCCTTTATGACTTAGGACCCCTTCTGATGCCGAAATTTCCGAGACAGGCACCTGCCAGGATTCTGCCGCGGCTTCTTTCAACATTTGTTTTGCTGTAGCCCCGGCCATTCTAAGTCCCTGCCAACGGCGTCGAATCCCCTGGCTTCCGCCGGTGAATTGCCAGCCGTATTCCTCTGCATCCAGATTGGCCTGCTCAACGAGCACATCCTTCCAGGCAACATCCAGTTCATCGGCTACAATCATGGGCATGGAGGTGATTACTCCCTGGCCGAATTCCGGATTGGGAGACATGATGGTTACCAGCCCATTATCGCCAATCTTCAAATAGGCATTGATCTCAAACCATTCCTTGGGCATTTCCCGGATAGCCATTGTTTCCATATCCTTTGGCCTGCAGGAATTGAAAATGCTGAAACCAAGAACGAGTCCGCCACTGGCAAGACTTGTGTTTTTTATGAAGGCACGTCTTCCGATTTGTGTTTTTATAAGTGTCATTATTCCTGAATTAGGTGGATGAATTATGAATTGGCAGCCAGCTTGATGGCCTTCTTGATCCTTACATAGGTTCCGCAACGGCAGATATTGCCGTTCATAGCCATTTCAATTTCCGCATCCGATGGTTCCGGATTTTTTTCCAAGAGGGCAACTGCAGACATAATTTGGCCGGTTTGACAATACCCGCATTGGGGTACATCCAATTCCAGCCAGGCCTTTTGAACCGGGTGGTCTCCGTTTTCCGAAAGCCCTTCAATGGTGGTTACTTCCTGATTGCCCACCATAGCTGTGGTTACCATACACGCCCTAACGGCCACGCCGTCTAAATGAACGGTGCAACTGCCACATTGGGCAATACCACAGCCGTATTTTGTACCGAATAAATTCAGATGATCTCGCAACACCCAAAGCAAGGGTGTATTGGGGTCAACATCCACTTCCCGTGTTGTCCCGTTAATGTTTAAGTTAATTTTTGCCATGATTTAAAAATAAGTTCTTTGAATATACTGATTTTTAGCTGCTTATATGCTACAAATTGAAGCCTTGTTGACTCACTTTGTGTTAAAGTTTCATTTTTTATTTTTAGGGTGTAACACAGCGAGCTCAGTCAACCATTTATCAACTTCTTTTGCCACCACCTTTATTCTATTTCCCTGAATAGCCAGATGTATACCATCCCGTTCACTGCCACCGCGTATTGAAAAGCCTTTGAGAATCTCACTTTCTGGACATAACTCTTTAATGGTCCGGAAACAACTCCCCACACCATAACCCCCATGCGTATTAAATGGAATCAGTGTTTTACCCGACAGATCATTACCGTTTAAAAAACTTTTCAGTGGTGGTGGCAGCCGCATACCCCAGGTCGGAAACCCCAGGAATATGATATCGTACTTTTCTAAATCGACACGGGTTTTCAGTGGAGGCAAGAACCCGGTTTCATTTTCTTTGGCTACTTGTTTTACAATAGCACTATAGTCTTCAGGGTAGGGATCTTCCAACTCCAAAGCCACCAAATCCCCGCCCACCTGTTTCTGGATGATTTCGGCAACTGCTTTGGTGTTGTTGGTACGGGAGAGATAAACAATTAAAATCCTATCATCCAAATCCTCCAGCGCTTGTGCTGAATGCCTCTGCAAGCCAGAAGAAAAAAGCAACAATAGAATAACAATTTTATGCATAGCACTTTACAATTCGTAATCCTTGGTTAAATACCACGGGATTGTAACTGACTTCTCAATTTAAAAGCTTTTTCGATCACATCCAGTCTCGCTTGTCTGGGATCTTTTTTCCCAATCGGCTTACCATCGGGCTGGATGTCAAGAATTTCACCCTTTTTGAGAGTGTACACGGGCCAATTTGGCAGCCCCTCCCCATTGGGATTACCTGTCTTGGCAAAGTTGGCCCAAAACCCATTCATCATTTCAGCAACTTTTATGTCCTCAGGAGTTGTTTCAGGATTACCCCAACGTGCATCTAGGTTGTTGAATACATAACCGACTTCGGAGCCGTGACCGGCACCATAGGGCATGCGCCCTTTCATTGGGGCAGGAACGAAATCAAAATGGTAGATATAGGCCGGTTCACCCTGAGCAGCCATTGCGCTGGCAGCAAATCGTCCAGGTTCGGCCCAAACCCAGTCCGTATTGAACTTCGTGATTACCTCGGCGAAATCTTTAGTGCCATCAGGGTCATAGGCAGCTTTGGCTGCTGCTCCAAGTTCTCCAAACAGAGAAAATAGTTCTTCCTTTGAATTGCTACTATTGACAAAGCCTCCGCCTATTTCAGCGCTATTAGACCCTATGATAAGAGGGATCTTTGCCTGTCTGCCCGCCTTGTATGCACTCTCGGCGGTTTCCACCACCAATTTGCCATCCAGAATCGGTCCTGAATAGATGCGCGGGCCTCCCTGACCATCAGATTCCTGGCCTCCATCTACAATTTCCTCCACGCTAAGGGCCCGAAGCTTAGCGAGGGCTGTTGCATCGGTACCTTCGATACCGTGTTTACGGGCAAAATTTATTCCTATAGTTTCTGCGGAAACTGCGTAAAAAGGATCGGCGTTTTCTTCACGTATGGGCCTTGCGGTAAGCACACCATCCCGGCCTCCGCCGGATTGACTAATGGCCTTGTGGAAAAGGCCTTTCGCATCCGGAATAGTCATAAGTGAATGAACCGATACGCCACCCGCAGAAAATCCGAAAATAGTCACATTGTTCTCGTCGCCACCAAAGGCTCCTATATGTTGCTGAATCCAATCCAAAGCCGCAATCTGGTCCATATAGGCATAACTGCCCTTGGGTTCTTCAGGGTATTCCCGGCTTAAAGCAGGGAACGCAAAATGGCCCAGCCGACCTAAGCGGTAATTCAAAGTGACCAAAATAATGCCTTGTTTGGCAAATTTGTCCCCAAACGTACCGGGACCTGAACCGCTACCGCCAACGAAGGCGCCACCGTGTATCCATACCATAACCGGTAAATTTTTTGCCTCGGTTCCTGCGGGTTTCCACAAATTGAGGTAAAGGCAATCTTCTGACGAGCCTTCGCTAATGGTTCCCGGGGCTGCGCCCCAACCGGACTGGGCACAATTTGAACCGAACTCACTTGCATCCAGTTCACCCTCCCAGGGGGTCAGGGGTTGTGGGGGACGCCAGCGAAACGCTCCTACCGGGGGAGCAGCATAAGGAATTCCCTTAAAACTATCAACATCACCTTCATTTACGCCACGAATAACACCCAATTCGGTTTTTACTTTTGTAGCGTTGTCAACAATTTCTTGTGCAGTTATCGATGCGCTTAAGATCAAAACCAATCCCAAAATACCTTTTCTCATTTTTTTCATTTTAACACTACAATTTGTTTGACAATCCACCTTAGTATTACTCTCTGATGAGAAGCTTGCTAAAAGTCAAATCGGCCAATTTCCAATCGTTGTTCTCTTTGACATATACTTCGGTCACCATAAAAGGGTTGGTCACTTCGTTACTGCCCACTACGGCCAGCAAGGTTATTCGGTTCCAAAGAATGACGGTGCCCTCGTTCAGCATTTCTACCATGACTTCGTGGATATCGGCTTTCTTGTAATGGATGCGACCGCTTCTTATGATGTCCACCTCCCGGTCTTTGCCCCAGGTGCCGCCCATATGCACAAACTTGGCCTTGTCGTGGAAAAGTATAGCCAGACTATCGGCATTTTTATCCGCCATCCATTGCCACTTTTGTTCGGAGAGCTCCTTGATTTCCTGCTTAATGTCCGGGGATTGTGCCAGGGCTACCTGACCAGTGATAAAGACTAAAAAAAGTCCAATAATTGTTGTTTTTATTTTTATCATTTCAAGTGTTCTAATGTTATCTTAATGTTCAATTTTATGGGTATCCCGAACGCTGCTAAAGGTGAGGTCCAGCAATTTCCAGTCTCCCCCTTCTTTTTTATAGAACTCGGTTACCGTGAATTCGTTAGACACATCATTTCCACGCACATGTGCCGTTAGCGTAATGCGATTCCACAGTACGGTTGTGTCGTCGCCAAAAACCTCGACGGCAACATCGTGTACATCGGCATTTTTATACCAAATGCTTCCCGTTTTTATGATTTCCAGCTCCCTGTCCTTTTTCCAGGAGCCACTCATGTGTACAAACTTGGATTTGTCGTGAAAAAGCGAAGCAAGCTTTTCTACATCCTTGTCGGCCATCCATTCCCATTTGGCTTTGGAGAGTTCTTTAATCTCCTGTTCTATGGCCGCGTCTTGAGCAAAGGATATTGCGCTTATTGCGAATAAAAAGACTCCGATCAGTAATGTTCTCATTTGCTTATTTAAGATTATAATTCAGTTTTCAATTTAGTTTTCTAAAAATCATAGGCATTATTTCCACATCTACGACCTCCATATCGATCAATTTTAAAGACTTGATCATATGCAGGGTTGTCTTTTTATAATGTATAAAATGCGGTGTCTGCAGATGTGATTCGTATGCTTCTTTACTGGCATAAATTTCCAAAAGCCTGATTTCGGTCGGATGCTCTTTTTGATACATAGGTAAAATGCAAATCACTCCCGGCTCCAACCGCACCGATGCTGCAGCTTCTTCTTTTAGAATGGCCAGGTATTCATTGTGGTAATTTGGTTCAATTTCAATTTCAGCAATCCGCACCATCATTTCACCGGACTCCAAATCGTCTTTACCTGATTCAGATTCTTGACCTGAGGAACTTGTCCACATGGCCATCAATATTAAAAGGAGCCCTAATTTTTGAAGTCTCATTTTGTTTTTGAATTAGTCCAATTGCTTTTCCTCTAGCCATTTTGACATCAGGTCGGCAATCTCCAGGTTATTCAGGTCGGAAAACGGAAAATGGGTATTACCGTTTATTCCTATTTCAGGTAAGTGTACTACTGTCACATCGCCACCATACTTGTTCACTACATCGCGCCATTTTCTTGCCATTTCCATACGTACCCGCCAGCCATCAACACCCGGATTGGGGTCATATTTTACAGGGATGAAGTCCCCATAATAAATGATTATCGGAATTTGGGTCAGCTTTAAAAAGTTTGCTTTGGAGACTCCTACCGCCTCGAGGGCGCCTGCTGAACTATCAATCGGTTCCGGCACTTCTCCATCCGGAAAGGGGAAACCGGAGCCTGGTTCGTAGGAGACAATGGCCTTAATCTTATCGTTTTTAATGGCAGTAGCCCAACCAAATCCCCCGGAATGGGAGTGGGTGACCAGGATTCCCGCTCCGATTTTATCAAACAGTTTTGATGCCGCATCGGTAATAACTTCGGTATCAAAGCCCCCGATATTCGGTGTGATTTGCCGAAAATACTGGTTCAGGGTTTCCTCGTCTCTGGCAAATTGTACCCCAGGGAAATAATCAGGCCATACCCCTATACGAAAGATATTGAACCAGAACTGCTCGTCGGGCGTTGGGGTAATCGTGGCTTCCACCATACTTCTTCCCGCCCTTCCCCTTCTGGGCTGGTCCATGATATAGGTACTGAAACCACGGCGCAAGAAAATATTCTGGTACCCTTCACGCCCGTCGGGTGTCGTTTCCCAGGTCTTCGAAAACTGGCCGAATCCGTGCCACATGACCAAAGGGTATTTACGAGCATCAACTGGAATCTGATAAAAGACATAGGCATGGTCGCCATGAAAGGTCTGGCCTTCCGGTCCTCGCTTAATGGCGTCAAAGGTCCCCGGGTTTTCTATCACGCTGCCACCTACTGCAAAACTGCCCTGGTCCTGTATGATAATAGGTTTCTTTTGGGAAAATATGCCTAAAGTCATTACCATCGAGATGCCGACCGATAAAAATAATTTTGCTTTTAAGAGTTTCATATCCAATATTTTTAAGTGTTTGATGGAACCTACTTCATATATTCCTCGTCAGTAACAGCTTCGAACCATTCCGTAGGGCCGTCTACTCTGCTGGTGATGGCAACCTGAATAAATTTGGTATCGGGACTTGCCCCATGCCAATGCGGGGTGTTTGCCGGGCATTTTACCACATCTCCCTTACGCAATATTTTCTTCTCGCTTCCTTTCTCCTGATAATATCCCACCCCATCCAATGATAAAATAATCTGCCCGTTGGGATGCAAATGCCAGTTGGTTCTTGCCCCAGGTTCGAACGTAACACTGCCTACGGAATTTCGGTTAACACTATCCGCAAGTACCAACATTTCCACCCATGCATTGCCGACAAAATTGTTGTTTGTTATTTTTTGCCCTTTCGAGAAAATCAATTCCTGTTGTTTAGTTGAATTGACCGCTAGATTTTTCTCCTCCGATGGTTTACAGGAAAATATAAGTGTTCCGATCAGGGTAATCGCTAAAAGAGTTTTGCTGCTCATGGGTTCGAAGTTAAAAGGTTGTTTTGGTAGAAGTCCACTAGTTTGTTCACTGCTTGTTGTACGTATTCAGGCTTCCAGTAAGTTTCTATATGTGTGGCACCTTCGATAAGGAAAAATTCCTTGCTTTTGGCATTAGCGGCTTTCGCGAAGGCTTCATCCGTCATATATTTGGTATCTGCCTTACTTCCCGCCATCATCAACAAGGGCTGGTCGATTAAATCCATATTAGTAGCCGCATCAAATGTCATTAAATCCAATAAACTGCTTGTGGTGTAGCGGAATGTGGAATTGGGATGGGTATGGGTTCTGTGGTAATAATAGTGGCCTTCCCTGTAGAGGTCGAAGGGCATCTTGTCCGCCATTTCATCCGTAATCTCTGTATTTGCGGTATAAAGCACCTCACCTCCTGATGCTTCTTGAGCCCTTGCTATTGAAGCTTGTCTTAGTCGTTCCTGTATCGTATTCACCTGTGAGTTCATAAATCCATTGCGCCGGACCACGCCCGAATTGAACATGCTTAAAGTTGCAATGGCTTTAAATCGTTTATCGGATTGGGCCGCTTTTAAGGCGTATCCACCTCCTCCGCAAACTCCAAGCAGGCCGAGTTTTGCAATATTGACGCCTGGATATTGCGATATAAAATCAGCCATGCCGTGAATATCCTCAATACGGTTGGCTGGTTTATCGACATTTCTTGGGGTGCCACCACTTGCCCCCTGATAAGCCGCATCTGCCGCAATAGTAATGTAACCTTTTTCCGCCAATCGCTGTGCATACAAACCAGCCACCTGTTCTTTTACCCCGCCATTGGGATGGGCGACTACTACTGCAGCATGTGATACTTTCGGATCGTAATTTGGGGGGGTGTAGACATTAGCTGCGATTTCAATCCCATGCAATTTATAGGTTACGGGATGGATGTTTACCTTTCCTTTCGTATTCTCCGTTATAGCCCCTTGATACACCAGGGTAAAGGGATTTTCCTTGAGTTGCGCCTCGGTTGTACAATGTATTACTAACATGCTTATAAAAATTGCAACGCTAAGTTTTTTCATTTCTGCACTAGTCTTTAGATTGTATTAATTCATTTAAAACTTCTCTGGCCGATTTGATTTTCGACTCGTCCACGTTTTTTTCCAATACCTGCAGCAATTTTTCTAATTGCCCCGGGGTGAATCCCTGTATCAAACAGATGTTCATGTGCGAACGCAGCATAGGTTCTACATCTCCAATAGTTGTCAGCACCGAAACCGTGACCAGTTCCCTTTGCTGATAGTTCAAAACATCACGTTCAAAAATATCGGCAAACAAATGTTCCTTTAGAAAGACTTCTATAACAGGGGCAAATTGAGCATAATCGGCTTTTGGGCCATCTAATTTCCTTTGCACCAATGTTTCTAAATTTTCTTTTCCCCTGTCGTATTTGGGCCGTGTGTCTACAATAGGCGAGGCTTCCGCACCTGGATTATCTTCAATTCCCTTTGCCTTGCGTTCGTCCAATACTTTGATAAAAGTGCGTAAACCACGCAGGCTGCGCGGAAATCCGCAATAGGCATACAGATGCACCATTACCTCTTTGATCTCATTTATGGTCAAACCGGCATCCAGACCTCCATTCAAAGCAGTTTCCAAATTCCCCAGATCTCCTTTTGCGGTCAGTGATGCAATGGTCACCATAGACTGCTGCTTATTGTCCAAATGCAAGGTTACACCATTGGTTGATTGAGCTTTTGCTTCGCCTGGGATTCCAAGAAACACAAAGGCAAGCGATACAATAACAATTGATTTTAACGGTATTATGTCGAATATTTTCATTTTCATAAGGCGTTATTTTATTGAACGATTACACATTTCATTTTCATTTTTTGGAAGGGACATGGCCAGGGTTCATCCCCATACATCCAAAATATTATTTAATACACTTCAAGGTGTTTCCTAATTTTCATGTATTCAAATTAAATATTCAACCAATAGGTTAGTTTTAAGTTTATCGATCGGAACCGAGGACCAAAAGTGCCCGTAAAATAGTTGTCGTTATACACAAGGTATAGGTCGGATAATGGGGCAAAACGCCACTGCAAACGGGAGTTGATGCCTAAATTCTCCTGACGGTTGCTATATTGAACCAGGGTATTCCAAAAAAGGCTTTTACTAAAGGTAAGGTCTGCCCGGAACGTGGCAAAAAAGATGTTGGCATCGGCGTAAGGCTCGGGCAACCGGATTCCGTCATAATTAAAGCCCAAACTGAAAGCCGCTTTGGGTTGTACCCGGAACCCTAATTGTCCGCCCACAGAGGTGATTTCTCCATTAAAAAATCGACCCAGCGTGGCATTGGCACTATATGTGATCACTTTGGTATTGTTGGATTGATATTCAAGGCTGACCTGATTGAAATGATAGCCCTGGTTTCCCGGTAATGGGGTTGCTCCATTCGTACGTGTAGGGTCAAAAGGGGAGACAAGGAAGATATAATTATTTCTAAATGTAACTTCTGCACTGGCCTGGTTTCTGAAAGCCGTTTCCCAATTAAGGCTATAGTTATGGTCTGTTTTCTTGTAATCCAATGAGGGTCTCCAATACGTTATAGATAGCAATCGTACCCCATGGGTATTGAAAATTCCGGTTTTCGGATAAAATATGCGCTGTATCCCATTTCCCCATTTAAATACATCCCTTCTCGGAACAAATCCCAGATCGGCTCGGAAATCCTGGTCGATATAGACCAAATCCTGAATAATTCGCCACCTGCGCGGATTGTAGGTAACCGTAGCCTGGGAAGAAAAATTACCTTCACTGTCACCAGGCTGAAAGGATTTGTGCAGGTAAAGCTTTCCATTCCACACATTGTCTGAAGAAGCCAGATTGTAATCCGCACCTATAACCCGATTGTAATTTTCAGCAGGGTTTAGATAGTCCTCATCTCCAACCGCCTGACGGTTCACCCAGAACACACCGATATTTGAGCGAGTGCCCACTTTACGCTGAACGGCTAGCATCATATTGTTGTAGGAGGCTATTTCATTGGCCTCGTCCCGGGCTGTTTGTAAGTTTAAAAATCCAAGTCGCCAATCGCTATTAAGTTTACCGCTGAGTCTGGCACCGCCAATAATATCATTTTGAACTAGATTTCCCTCAGCATTTCTTGCTAAGCCAATCCTCCGTGAAAAAAAAGGTTTGGCCTCATTAAAAGTATTGCCGAAACTTTCAAAAAGGTCGCTGTTGTCGATAAAGAATTGTCTTTTTTCAGGCAGGCGTACCTCAAACCGCGTTAGGTTGGTGAAAATATCATCAACTTCCACATTGGAGAAATCCGGGTTTAGGGTAAGGTCCAGGTTCATGCCATTTCCCACGGCGATTTTGGCATCCCCGCCAGTTTTGAAGCTGGTTTCAGAAACATCACTTGCATAGTCCTTGTCAGCCAGGGCGTTAACGTACGGAATCAGCGCAATAGGCGTACGGGATTTTCCCAGGGGGCGCTCAAAACGTAATTCCCCCATATCAGCCAGGCTTGATAGCAATTGTTGCTGTGGGACTTTGACCCAGGTGTCCTGTTGGTTAGACTGGTTGTTCCAGCGATAGGGCCTGAACCGCCACTTTGTGGCTCCTTCAACAAACTTCAGGGAGGTAAACGGAATGGCAATCTCGATCACAAAATGGTCGTCAAACCGGGTGGCTTCTGCCTGCCATTTGATATCCCAGGTATTGTTGAAATTGGACCCGCCTTCAGAAACCAATCCTTCGCGGCGCACTCCGTAGGGAGTGACGCCGAAAAAATAGGCGGTGGTGCCATCACTAAAGGTGTCAAAAAGAAGAGAAATATTGTCATTGGTCAGCGCCCCAAAGTCTCTTTTTAAGGTAGAGACCACATAATCGCCGGGGGCCTTTTTGGCATAAATACCTAAATATAAATGTGTATCAGAGAATAGTACTTTTACTTCGGTAGGATATTCTGCAGACACCTGATCTGATGGAAAAAATTGTCGGAAATCACCTGCCACTTCAGCGGTTTCCCAAACAGCTTCATCTAATACACCATCCAAATTTATGGGTGCATCTATATATCTGGCAGTAACACTTTTTGGGGTGATTTGGGCAGTACAAAATGCAGATATAAAAATTCCAAACAGGAAAATAAGCTGCTTACGTAAATTCATGGTAGAAGTGATAGTTAACACCTTACAAAAGTACCGGCTTATAATGCCTTTTTTACTACCTCAATTACGGATAAACCTACCACTATTACTGATTTTGGAATAGTTGTTTGATTTACTGGTAATCAATGCATTATATTTAACAAATAATTAGAATTATCCATGAGTAATGTTTTTAGAATAAATACCGTTGGTGATTACCTGAGGCTTCGAAATCAAGAGATACTGCATCCTTTGGTAGGTATTGTTGATTTTGATAAGCTGGGCGAAGAGCCCTACTCGAATAGAGACTATGATGCCTTCCATTATAACTGTTATGCAATTTTCCTGAAGGACGCCAAGGGTTGCAAAATGCATTACGGAGGCAAACCCTACGATTATGATGAGGGAACACTAGTTTTTATGGCCCCCAACCAGACAATAGAACTAGGTGGTTTTGATCCCGATTACGTG
>JABDRK010000185.1 GCA_013041785.1 Eudoraea sp. | reverse complement strand
GCCTTGATATGATCCCCTGTCAGCAGGTCATTGATAAACCCAAATCCCTCCCCATAGAGCGGAGGGATAAAATACAGCATCACCCCAATGGCAATCCCGCCGACCAACAAGCGGTATTTTGGGCTTTTAAAAGGCTTAAAGAGTGCGAAAATCCCGAAATACATTTTGGTAAAATAAATCGAGGCTATTGCGGTCCCAACACCCAGGATAACATAAAACAAGGTGTCTTTTATCTGGAAGGTTTCGGCCGATGAAAAATGGATCAGGGTTTCTTCACCCAGGAAAAAATAAGAGGTCAGGATCCCTGAAATTGAAGCCAGGATAAGGGGGAGCAAGGAAAGCATGGTTAGATCCAGGCTGAATACCTCAACGGCGAAAATTATGGCTGCTATGGGCGATTGAAAAATTGAAGCGATAGCGCCGGCGGAAGCACAGGCAATTAATAAGGAACGATTGTTTGCATTCACACGGAAAAGCCTCCCGAAATTGGAGCTGATGGCTGCCCCTATGGCAACAGCAGGTCCCAGAAGACCCACAGAACCCCCGAAACCCACCGTCAGCGGCGCAGTGATCAGGGGGCTGTAAATCTGTTTTAATGACATTATTCCCCTTTTTCTTGAGAGGGCATACAGTATGGAGGAAATAGCATGATCCATACGCTCCTTATGCACGTATTTCACATACAGATACACCAGGGTCAACCCGATTATGGGGATGATGAAGTACAGTTGGTTGTTCGAGAAAATAATCCCTTTTTCCAGGGAAGCCTCGATGAAATAGGTAAGGTTTTTGAGGGTAACGGAAGCCAAACCGGCCAGGAGGCCTACGGCAATACTCATGACATAGATAAAGCGCTTGCTCGATACATTTTTGTACCGCCACTTGAGTAACCTGGTCAATAAGTCTGCGTATCTACCGGCCATCCTTAGGACTTATTTTTAAAGGTATTAAAAATCCTTCAGGACCGGGCATCCCCGAACGGGATCAGAGGTCCAGTTTCAGATTTAGTTCTTTCAATTGCGCTTCATCAATGGATGCCGGGGCATCGATCATGACGTCACGACCACTGTTGTTTTTAGGGAAGGCAATGAAATCACGAATGGTTTCCTGCCCTCCAAGGATAGCTACCAGGCGATCCAGACCAAAGGCAATCCCGCCATGCGGTGGAGCCCCGTATTGGAAAGCATCCATAAGAAATCCAAACTGGGCCCGGGCTTCCTCAGGCGTAAACCCAAGGTGTTTGAACATGGTTGCCTGTGTTTCTTTGTCGTGTATCCGAATGGAACCCCCGCCAATTTCATTTCCGTTCAATACCAGGTCATAGGCGTTGGCCCTTACCTCACCGGGAGCTGTGTCTAACAGTTCCAGTTGCCCGGGTTTGGGAGAAGTAAAAGGATGGTGCATGGCATGGTAGCGACCGGTCTCTTCGTCCAATTCCAATAGGGGGAAATCCAGCACCCACAAAGGGGCAAATACATCGGGTTTCCTCAGGCCCAGGCGTTCTGCCATTTCCATTCTGAGCGCACTGAGCTGACTACGTGTGGCGTTAACCTCACCTGAGAGCACGCAAATAAGATCTCCTGCTTTAGCTCCTGTTGCTGCTGCCCATTGCTCCAGGTCTTCAGCAGTATAGAACTTATCTACCGAAGATTTAAAGCTGCCGTCCTCATTGCATTTTACATAGACCATGCCTTTGGCCCCTACCTGTGGCCTTCTTACCCAGTCGATCAGGGCATCTATCTCCTTCCTGCTGTAAGATGCAGCTCCGGGAACAGCTATTCCCACAACCAGTTCAGCGGAATTAAACACCTTGAAATCCTTATGCTGAGCTATTTTATTTAATTCGCCGAATTCCATGCCAAAGCGGATATCGGGTTTGTCCGATCCATATCTGCGCAGGGCTTCGTCATAGGTCAGCCTTGGAAAAGGTCCGGTTTCTACCTGGTGAATGTTTTTCAGCAGATGTTTGATAAGTCCTTCGAAAGCCTGCAGTACATCTTCCTGTTCCGCAAAAGCCATTTCACAGTCGATTTGGGTGAACTCCGGTTGGCGGTCTGCCCGCAGGTCTTCATCCCGAAAACACTTAACGATCTGGAAATATTTATCGAGGCCTCCAACCATAAGCAATTGCTTAAACGTCTGTGGCGACTGTGGCAGTGCATAAAACTGGCCTTCGTTCATCCGGCTGGGCACCACAAAATCCCGGGCTCCTTCCGGGGTTGATTTTATTAAGTATGGTGTTTCCACCTCAATAAATCCCTGTCCTGCAAGATATTTGCGTACCTCCATGGTAACCTGGCTGCGAAAGATCAGGTTGTTCTTCACCGGATTACGCCTGATGTCCAGGTAGCGGTATTTCATGCGGAGGTCGTCCCCGCCGTCTGTCTGGTCCTCAATGGTAAAAGGGGGGAGGAGCGCCTCGTTCAACACCTGCAGCTCCGTCACCAGAATTTCCACATTCCCTGTAGGCATATTGGGGTTCTTGGAAGCCCGTTCAATGACCTTGCCTTTAACCTGAATTACATATTCCCGACTAAGGCTTCGGGCTTTTTCCAGCATATCTGCATCGCTGCGCTCCCCGTCAAAAACGAGTTGGGTAATGCCGTATCGATCCCTGAGATCGATCCAAACCACGAATCCCTTATCGCGCGTCTTGTGCACCCAACCGGACAGGGTTACCTCTTCATTCACATGGCTGTCCCGCAATTCTCCGCAAGTATGACTTCTGTACATAATGCCTCCTGGATTTTAGCCGCAAATGTAAGAAGATAAGCTTGTTTGCGGAACAGGATTGCAGGTAAAATTCTGGCTGCACTAATAATAACAGACCAATTTGGGCATAAAAAAACCCGGTTGGAGAACCGGGTTTTTTCTATTAGGCTGCAATGTCTAATTCTTCTTTTTTGGGTTTCGGTTTATCCTTCCTAGCCTTGATGCTAATTTTTATCCGATATACGATATTAAACAGTACCGGTACAATGATCAGGGTAAGGAAGGTGGCGACAATTAATCCGAAGATGACTGTCCAGGCCAGAGGCCCCCAGAATATTACGTTGTCTCCCCCTATGTAGACATTTGCATCAAAATCTGAAAACAGGGTGTAGAAATTGATATTGAGTCCTATTGCCAGGGGAATCAGGCCCAGAACGGTTGTAACAGCTGTAAGGATTACAGGCCTCAAACGGGCTTTTCCACCCTTGACTATGGCTTCGGTCACCTCTTCATTGGTCAGCATATCCTTGTCATCCAGCCCAAGGGCTACCTTTTTGCGATCAATCAGGATCTGCGTATAATCCAGGAGCACCACACCATTATTTACCACAATACCTGCCAGGGAAATAATCCCCATCATGGTCATCATGATCACGAACGGCCATCCGGTTATCATCAGACCACCAAATACGCCGATAAAACTCAGGAATATCGCGGTCATGATTATTGCAGGTTTTGATATACCTCCAAACTGGAAGACCAGGATCAGCATGATCAATCCCAGACCGGCAAAAAAGGCCCCCATCAGGAAATTCATCTGCTTGTTCTGTTCCTCAATCTGACCGGTATAGTCGATCTTTACGCCCGGAGCCATCCCATCAAAATCCTCCATTTCCTTTTGGATTTGTGCTACAATAGCACCGGCATCGGTAAATCCTGGCTGTAATCCCGAGTAAACGGTTACCACCCGTTTTGCATCCCGGTGCTTAATGGCACTAAAGGAGGAAGTATTGCGCTGAGAAGCTACAGCAGAAACCGGAACCTCCTTGATTTGCCCTGTGGCCTGATCTCTGAAAATAATATTCTGATTAAAGAGCGCGCTGGTGTTATAGCGCAGGTCCTCGTTAAACCGGACGTTGATGTCATAGTCTTCCCCGTCTTTCTTATAGATCCCTGCCTTATCTCCAAACAGGGACCTTCTCAGTTGCTGCCCTACCTGGCCTACACTCACGCCAAGTTCTCCGGCTTTTTCACGATCAACGACTACCTGCATACTGGGTTTACCCTTGTTTACATCGATCTTTAATTCCTCGATCCCGGCAATGTTTTTACCGTTGAGGAAGTTTCGCATGCGCTCTGCCGTATTGATCAGGGTGTCATAATTCTTCCCTTCGATCTCAATGTTAATGGGGTAGCCTGCAGGAGGACCCACGGCGTCTTTCTCCACTGAAATGGCGAGTCCGGGGTAAATCCCCTTTACTCCATCCTGTATTTCTTTGCGGAGCATTTCGGTATCCACACCATCGCGGTACTTAAATTCGCGCATGGAGATAGTGACCTTTCCCCGATGGGGCATCTCTGCCGCTGAACCACCTTCAGTGAAGGGGTTTTCGGCTCCTTTTCCTACCTGAGAGACACTGGATTTTATCAACAGGTTATGCGAACCCCTCATGTATTTGTCACCATCGGCAATAGCATAGACCCGGCGTTCGATATCCTTGGTGATCTCATTAGTTCTTTCAATAGCTGTACCCTGAGGATATTCTATATAGACATAGATTTCGTTCGGAGTATTGTCCGGAAAGAATTCCACCTTGGTCCGCCCACTCCCAAGCGACAAGCCAAAGGTCATAAATGCGGCGATCAGCAAGAGGACGGTTACTCCGAAATACCAATATACATTGCTGCCCCGTAGCGCATGTTTGATCCGGGTTTCATACCAGTTTTCAAAACGTGTCAGGGTTTTGGTCTGGAATCTGCGTGCTGAAGGTTTCAGCAGGTATTTGTACACCCAGAAACTTATTCCGAGAACAATCATCACCGAGCCCAATCCACGGAGCTGTCCGCCGAAGATCAGGATAAACGTACCGATACTTCCGAGGATAATACTCAGCCTGATCAACTGCTTTTTGGTAAGTTCTTTTTCTCCAACTTCCATAAAACTGGATACCAGCATGGAATTCATAAAAATGGCAACGAAAAGGGAGGATCCAAGTACCACAGAAAGGGTTATCGGGAAGAAGATCATGAACTCACCCATCATTCCGGGCCACATCCCCAGCGGGACAAATGCGGCTACCGTAGTTGCTGTGGAGATGATGATGGGGAAAGCGATCTCACCAATCCCTTTTTTTGCGGCCTCTATCCTGCTCATACCTTCTTCTTCCATCAGGCGATAGACATTTTCAACGACCACAACCCCGTTGTCTACCAGCATCCCCAGACCCATAATCAGCCCAAACAGTATCATGGTATTCAGGGTATACCCAAGGGCAGACAGTATCATAAAGGACATGAACATAGACATGGGTATCGCAAAACCAACAAACAGGGCATTGCGGAATCCCAGGAAAAACATGAGTACGGTAACCACCAGGATGATCCCGAATATGATGTTGTTTACCAGGTCATCCACCTGGTTCAATGTCCGGTTTGAGGAATCATTGGCAATAGTAACCTTCAGGTCCTGCGGAAAGTAATTCTCCCTGGATTCCTGTATGATTTTCTTAATTTCATCTGCCGCAGTAATGGCGTTCTTTCCGGAGCGTTTTTTGATATCCAGCATCACCACGCTTTTACCCCGGTCCCGGGCATAGGTCGTTTTGTCCTCTTCTTTAAAGGATACGGTCGCAATATCCTTGAGGTATACTGCATTTCCCTTCTCGGATTTAACTACAAAATTTTCCAGATCAGAAGGTTCTTCGATCTCCCCGATAATTCTTATGGTACGGCGCTGTCCACCGGTCTTCAGATTCCCGGCAGACATGGTCATATTCCCACCATTGATAGCCTGCAGTATATCATCAAAACTGATCTTGGCGGCCATCATTTGGTAGATATCCACAGCCACTTCCACTTCCTGTTCCTGAGCCCCCCGGATATCGACCTCCTTGATTTGTGGCAGGTCTTCGATCTCTTCTTCCAGGTATTCCCCAAATTCTTTCAGTTTATCCACCGGGTAATCTCCGGTAAGATTGACGTTCATAATGGGGAATGATTCGGCCAGGTTCAGGTCGAACACATTGGGTTCTACCTTGGCCCCGTTAAAAATGGGCCAGTCTTCCCCGGCCTTTTCCCCGTCTACCTCATCCTTGACTTTCTGCTTGGCATTTTCAACGCTGATATCTTCATCAAATTCTACCACGATCATGGAGTAATCCTCCTGGGATGTAGACGTGAGTTCCACCAGGTTACTCACGTTTTTCAGGCGGTCCTCCAGGGGATCCGTGATCAGGCGCTCAATGTCTTCTGCCGTATTCCCCGGGTATAACGTACTAATGTAGATCTTGGTCTCTTTAACTTCCGGAAAGTCTTCCCGGGGCATGGATAGATAGGAAGACAGGCCAATCATAAAAAAGATCCCGATCATGACATAGATCACCGAGGGGTTGTCAATAGCCCATGACGACAACCTGAATTCCTTATTGATGTTTTTCTTTTGCCGACTCATTTTTGCTACTGGATTATTTTGATTTGCTGACCCTCACGCACGCTGCGCGCCCCTTCCTTGATAACCTGATCTCCAGAATCTATTCCGGAAAGGATCTCAACATAATCGCCCTGTGTTTTACCGGTGATCACCACTTTTTTTATTGCTTTGGCCAGGTTATTCTCTGTATTATCTGAAGCCAGGTATACATATTGCTCCCCTTCTGCATTTTCCGAGATTACACTTTGCGGAATCAGAATAGCGGCAGCGTTGCTGTAATCGTTGATCTGCACCCGGGCGGTTAGGTTAGGCTTGATATTACCGGTCTGATTGGGCACCGGTATTTCTATACTGAATGACCGGTTGGCCGGATTAATGAAATTACCGGTTTGTCGCACTTTGGTCGTAACACTATCCCCCAATACCGGGAAGTACACCTTCACCTCTTTGCCTTTGGTAACGCCTTCCAGGTAGCTTTCGGGTACATCCACTGAGATATACATTTCTGAAAGATTCACGATTCGGAAAACGGCAACCCCGGTGCCGGGAGCTACTACGGTTCCTTCGTCCTGAATAACATCATCTATAATACCTGAAAAGGGAGCAGTGATCCTTGACTTTTCCAATTGGCTTTGGGCCTGCTCGACTGCATTTTGGGTAGCTTCGAAATTGGTTTTGGCCTGTAAATACTGGATTTCAGAGCCGATTTTCTGGTCCCATAGCCGTTTCTGCCTTTCAAAAGTGGTTTTAGCCAGCTCGGCCTGAGTGCGTAATTGCTCCAGTTGGCTTCCCATGCCCCCATCATCGATTTTGGCAAGGAGCTGACCTTTACGTACATTTTGTCCTTCTTTTACCAATACTTTGATCAGGGTTCCGGCCATTTCCGGGTAGATGAGGACGTTTTGTTTGGTCATTACATCCCCCTGAAGTTCCAGATAATGATTGAAGTTTTGTGTTTTAGCCTCAATAGTGGTAACAAGTGGAACCTTTTTGTTCAGGTCGAGTGCATTGATGGCCGAATCCAGCAATTTTATTTCCGCGTTTATGGCTTTCTGCTGTTCGGACATTTCCTGCCGTTTGGATTTGATAGCGTCCAAATCACCAGCGGATATCAATTCATCCACGGATTTATTACCAGTGCTCTGGCAGGCCTGCAATAGAGCCATTCCGGCGAGAATATATATAATGGTCTTTTTCATCACTAGGGTTATGTATTTTGCTTAGTTGTTGAGAATTGTTTCGAGATCTGTTTTCCTGTTGATAACATCAACCATAGCCTGCAGGTATTCCTGCTGGGCTGTGTACAATTGAGTTTGAGCCTGCCTGAGTTCAAAACTGCTGGCAAGACCTTCTGCGTATTTGATTTGATTTTTGTTTTCAATACGCTCTGCCAGGTCCAGATTCTTCTTTTTGGTATCGTATTCTTCTATAGAGAATATGTAGTCGCTTTTTGCACGGTCGAGCGCGAGGCGAATTTTTTCTTCGGTTTCGGTAAGCTGTGTTTTTGCTTTTTCAAAAGCAATTCGAGCGCGGTTTGTACTGGCATCGCGTTTTAAAGAACTAAAAATGGGGATGTTGAGGTCAAATCCCAGCACAGAACTTTCAAACCACTCCTGATCGCTATTCAGGAAGTTGAAGCTGTCTCCAAACCCGAAATAGCTGTAGTTTACAAAGGCGTTTAACGTGGGAAGCGCGCGGCTTTTGGCCAGTTTGAGCTCATAATAACGCTGTTCGTTGAGGTTGAATACAAGTTTATAGTCCACATTGTTTTCCAAATCGAAATCGGTATCCAGAATACCCGGATCGATTTGCTTTGTTGCCAGATCATCAAGAGTTTCCGTGAGTTCGGTAT
>JABDRK010000169.1 GCA_013041785.1 Eudoraea sp. | reverse complement strand
AGGTAAAACAATCTCTAAAGAATGCAGGGCGTCATATCTCCATGGATGCGCCACTGAAGGAAGGTGAAGACGTTAATCTGTACGACGTCATGAATTCTTCGGAATCACCCAAACCCGACCGCGGACTTATGCAGCAATCTTTGAATACGGAGATTAACAGGGCACTTGAAACCCTGTCACCCAGGGAAGCTGATGTGGTTAAACTTTATTACGGTATCGGTGACCAGCCGTCTATGACCCTTGCAGAAATTGGTCAGACGTTTGACCTTACCCGTGAACGGGTTCGGCAGATTCGTGAAAAAGCTATCCGTAAACTACGGCATAATTCCAGAAGCAAGTTATTAAAGAGTTATCTCGGATAGATACCAATCATTAAACCTCAAAAAACAAAAAAGCCCTGAACTAACAGGGCTTTTTTATTGCACTTATACACTAAATAAACACCTAAGAATAACTTAGTCTATTGATGTCGTAATCCATTAAAATTTCATTCAAACTCTCAATGAAATTTACATAATCGGTATTGTCGTGGTTATGTTTAGCCATAGTTGCGATAATTAAAAAAGCTGGTTGGACTAGAGGTAGTCCAACTCAGCTAGTTCATTTAAACTTAAAATTTCGTTCAATTCGCGGAGGAAGTTCAAATACTCCTCCCCGTAGGTATCGTATAACATGATAAGTCTGGGTTTTTGGTATGCTTTGGATATTTCTCCTATTACATAACTTAAACTTAGCCAACTTAGTATGTAGCGACAATATTTTGTGGTGTAATTTGGCTTTTTTGTGGTAAGTTTTTAAGGGCCTTGCAGTTCATCGATTTAAAAGCGGATTTGATATTGCATCCCGGCTGTTAGCGCCCAGAAAAAGGAATTGGGTGCCGTCACAAATTCCTGTCGGGTAATCCCCAGATGGGTTCGGTAAAGATTGTCCTGATCACGGTTTGTAAACTGATATTCAAGCCTGATTTGCTGGGATTCAACGAAGAACAAGGTCTCAGCCAGTAGCGCATTGTTGGCGCTCAATTGCCGAAGTTCCGGGGCATACCCCATTCCCATGTTAATCCCCAGAAAATGTTCCTTGTGCTTGAAATAGCGCCTTCCCAAAATATTGCCCGAAAACCCAGTGGATTCCCCCGTTGGTGTAATATACGGCCTTAAAGCCAGGTAATAATTTCCCTTATACCAACCTACAGAACCGGTAAGAATGGTGGTTTCACTGGACGCAAAAGCCAGATAGCGCATACCTGCGGATACTTCCATGGCATTGGGCAGATTCCAGTAAAGTTCTGCCCCTCCCCTATGCCGGGGATAGATTGCATCCTGAGAATATCCATAATTCAAGTAGGCATAAAGCTTTTTGGATATTTTGGGATAAAGATCCACTTCATACTGCCAACCATTCTGATTGAAACGGTTGCTGTAGTTAAGCCTGGGGATGATCTTACCCAGGGAAGTTTCCCGGGTATATTCAACAGTAGCATAGATCATCGGATCGTATCCCACATCGAAAACATCAACTGCATTACCTATAGACAGGCGATTCTTTGACTTTCGCTGTTCTTTTTCCTTATTCTCCGTGGTTTCACTGTTTGATTTAGCCTGATTTTGCGCAATACGGTAAAGTATATCCTCCCTGAGACTCAATATTTCTGAATCTTCGGGGATATAAATGAGGGCCTTATTCGCCAATCCCAATGCAATACCCTCGTTTTCTGCATAGATTTCATTCTTTATGGCAGCTACCCAAACTTCCTTATTGCGCTTTTCCCTGGAGGTAATGCGGTTAAATTGTTTACGGGCTTCCGCATACATCCCATCCCAACTGTAGGTCCGGGCTAAAAATCCCCTTGCTTCTGAATATTCAGGATACCTGGATAACATGCGGTTTAAGGTGTCACGGGCGCCGTGATAATCCCCTGCAAAGGCCATGGATCTCGCTACGGAAAATGAAATATCCGGATCACCTTCATAGGTTGTTTTCTGGCCCAAAGCCGAAAAGACCCCCAGTACAAAGCTGATTGCTACAATTAATCCTTTTGTATTCATATTCCTTTACCAATCATAACCGGAGCTGACTCCTTGGTTTCCTGGGCCAAACTGGCTTTATCCTCATCCTGTTTCAGCAGGTCCTTCGCTCTTTTCAGTTTAACTTTAACCTCATTGGAATTTATTCCATGAAATTTCAGTTTCCGTTCCAGTAACAGAACTTTATTATTCTGTCCAGACCAGTGATAAATATCTAGTAACGCCAAATAAGCATCGACATAAATAGGATACTTTTGAACCGTCCTTTCCAAGAGTTCAGAAGCCATTTCATACTTGCCTTCCCAGCCGTATATCCTGCCCATGAGTATTTCCGTATCTACATGTCCGGGAACCTTGTTCAGAATAAACCTGCAAAGCAGTAATGCCCTTTCCTTATCACCGTCTAGTGCCAGCCTTCGTGCAGTATCATAGGCATCGTCATAATCCGGGCCATTAAACACGCTGTTAATCCACACCTGTTCCTCTTTAGTTGGCGCTTTAAGGACGTTGGTAAAGAGGCTGTAGCGCTCAGGAAGGAGCTTATCCTTAGTAGTCACATATTGGTTTATAGCCCTAAATTCATTTAATTTCACTTTTATAGAGTCCTTTAAGGAGGCATTGCGAAGTTCCACTGCAGCAAGGCCTGCTTCTAATTTGAACAGCTTATTGTCTGAAATAAAATGCCTTCCGGAAATGTAATCTTTAATACCTTTTCCATATCGATATAACGGGATGCGCTTGTCAGGATCAAATACACGCTTACCAACAAGATCGTCGCCCATCCAAGCAACCCTTTCCGGAATCTGGATGTTGTAGTTTTCGTATAATAACTGGACCAGTGATGGCGTAATATCTGCATGCGAAACCAGTTTCTTTATTCTTAGGGGTTTCTTAACCATCGGACTGTAGATAAACAGGGGGACCTCATAGCGCTCCAGCGGATCAGCCCCTGGTAATTCTGTTGCACTGTGACTACCAGTAATCACAAATAGGGTATTCTGGTATTCCGGAAGGGTACTATACTTCCTAATAAGCGATTTTAAGGCATCATCGCTATAGAGAATACTGGCGAACAACTCTTTGTTGCGCTTAATCCGTTTCCTGATATGGGACGGTAGCGTACTTTTTTTCAGGATACCATCAACCTTCGCTTTATACACCTGAGCATCCGGAATAAGAAAAGGACTCTGTGAACTCAAGGTTAGAAATACTTCTAGTTTTGGTTGTGCCGTTGGTATATTTCCAGAAGCCCAATTACGGTATAGTTCCTTATCTGGATACCCTAAAGAGATCCCGGCACGGTCCTTTTTCTGTCTTTTGTAATCATCCCCAAAACTTTTTTGATCCACTACCAGATCAACGCGTTCTTCAAAAAGAAAACGATCCAGTTGATTTAAAGCGCTGTTTCCACCATAGTAGAACGCGGTTTGATAACCATTTTTCTTCAGTATACCAAAAAGGGTCTGTCGGTTAATCGGTGCTTCCAGGTTGGTAAATCCGTATTCACCAAAAGGCAGGGATCCCAGTATGGTGGGTAAAGCAGCATAATTTTCCCCTGTGTTGCTCAAATTATTTGGCCAGTAGAGCGAACTATGTGCCAGGGAGTTCAGAAATGGAGTAAAATCCTGATACATGCCATCATCCCCTACAAATTCAGAACCCAGCCCATCCACGACGATAAACACTAAATTGGGTTTCTGATCTTCTAAATTTAAATAACCGCCCAATTGATCATTCGAGCTAAAGGGCCGCATCAATGGGAATTCTACATTTCCCTCATAGGTGTTGAAAGTAAATACTTCGTCAGCTGCAGCGAGCACCAAATGCTGGGTTTTATTTTCATTTACTGGTTTCTTGTTGGTTGTCAGGGTAGCGAGAAAAAGGCTTAGCAGAATCAAGGTAAAGGGATACATTCTGCTTATCATCCGATATACGGAGGAGGTAAGCCTGTAAAAAACATGGAGCCATATGGCGCAGGCAATGGCATAGCCTACAAAAAGCAAAATAAACCTTCCAAAGGTAGTCAGTGCAAAATAACGATTCCAGAATCCGGTTCCCAAAATCTCATAATACTGTAAATAATATTCCATGAGGATGCCTTCCATTACCAGGAGCAGCCAGAAAATGAAGCGGACGACCCTAAGACCCCGACCCATACTTCGGTTTTCCAGATAGTTGAAGACGAACGCCAGCAACAGGGCCACGAGCGAAGCATATCCGGCATGATGTAAAAATGACAATAAAAGGCTCCTGCTGAACACGGCATCCAGTACACCCTCGGCATAAAGCCTGATATATTGATACAATGACAACAGCGCCAGGGTAAGGAAGAAGGAAATAGCGAGGCGGATATACTCCTTCAGGGTATGCCTCTTTGCCTTTTGCGATATTTGACCCAGAACTTCCATACGTTAACTTTTCGCAAATCCTTTTCGAACCTGAGAACCCCAGCCCGAATTAATCTTAAACAGTTTCTTGTAATTGCCACGTATGGCAGACCAAACCACTACAGGATGGAAAACAAAAGGTTCCAGCAGGGCGCAAAGCACCAGGGTACACAGATCTTTAATGCGTGTATACTGATTGTAGGTGAATACCTCCCATAAAATGGCATAGAGGGAAAACATTACCGAGAAGGTGTAGATCGTAAGGGTTATGGCTATAAAGAATTCAAGGTTCAAAATCCCCAGGTAATAGAACATGAGAATGGATATAAATCCAAAAAACTCCAGTATGGGGGCCAGCCATTCGTAAAAAAACCAGTATGGGTAGCTAAGCATGCCCAATTTTCCAAACTTGGGATTAAAGAACATATCCCTGTGGGTGTACAGGGTTTCCAAATTACCACGCGCCCATCGGTCGCGCTGATTAATCAGGGTTTTAGTACTTTCCGGAACTTCGGTCCAGCAAAGTGGGTCGGGTATATATTCAACCGTATAGGGTAATTTCTGGTCGTGCATGTAGCGTCTCATACGAAACACAATTTCCATGTCCTCTCCCACAGTTTCGGTATTGTAACCCCCTACCTCGAGGGCTATTTCCCGATCAAAAAAACCAAAAGCCCCTGAGATTATCAGCAGGCTATCTATCCTTCCCCAGGCCATACGCCCCAACAAAAAGGATCGTGTATACTCGAGTAGCTGGAATTTCGCCAACCAGTTCTTAGGCAAGCGGATCTCCTCCAACTGACCCCCGGATATCTTGCAGGAATTGGCAATTCGGATTACCCCGCCAACAGCGATAACCCGTTTCTCTGATCGCTGATAGAAAGCTTTAACCACATGGAGCAATGCCTCGGGTACAAGCAGGCAGTCCACATCAATACAGCCCACGTATTTGTTTCCTGACAAACGAATCCCGGTATTGAGTGCATCAGACTTTCCCCCATTCACCTTATCGATCACCGTAAGCCTTGAAAACGACCTTTGACGGGATTTGTAAACCGCTTTAATCGGCTTACAGGGCCAGTTGGGGTCTATTTCCCGATCAATTTTCTCCAGATCATAGGCTTCAATCATCTGCTTTAGGGTATCATCCTTACTCCCATCATTCACTACCATTACTTCGTAGTTTACATATTGCAGGGAAAGCAGGGATCTGATATTTTCAACTATGGTCAACCCTTCATTAAATGCCGGGGCTATAATTGTGATGCCCGGGGCAATAGGCGATGCCATTACTTTGGAAAGATCTACAAAACTGTTTTTATTGCGATAATGAATGGAATTCAGGGTAGCCAGGTATGCCATGCCAGTAAACAGCAATACCAGGAAAATACTGAATATCAGGAAGACTATATTGATATAGTCCAGGATCATATGGAAAATTCCACTATCCATAAATCTTCTCCAGGATTTTGTGTGAAAGCGCTATAAAATGGCTTAAAAATTTATCTGATTCCGTGTCTTCTTTTGTCGAAGAATCCTCCTTTTCATCTTGCCTTTTGGCTTCAGCTC
>JABDRK010000149.1 GCA_013041785.1 Eudoraea sp. | reverse complement strand
GGGCGTTTATGTTGATAACCGCCCGGTTGCAGCCCTATGCCAAAGCAGTGGTTTTTGGTAATTTGGAGAACCTGGAAACCATGCTTTATCAAGAAATCCTGGAAAACCTGGACCTTGAGCAGTTTCGAGATAAACCTGTGATAATCAAGGGCTGTACAAACAAACCCGTACCTCAAAATGCCTATCTGTGGGCCACGGCCAAAATACAGCAGGTCGCTAAAAGTGTGATGTATGGAGAAGCCTGTTCTTCCGTGCCTATTTTTAAATGCAAATGATGTTGATAACCATATCAGGTTATTAACAAGCCTTCATATAACTGTTTATAAGCTGTGAACAACAAAAAAAGCCCTGATTTGATCAGGGCTTTTTGATAAGCAGGGTTCGGTAATTTTGGGTTTCGCTATCCTAAGCGTAATGGGTTAAGTGTCAATTTGGGTTATCACTTAAACTTAATCTATGAACCAAAGATAGTTTGGCAGCGTCTAACAATCGCAATTTATGTTGTGAAGCAGGCTTAATATGTTGCGAAAAATATGAGCGGTCAATTTCCTCGATGAATGACCTTTAAATTCGCAATTTGAGTCTTAATACTCGTCCAGATTTTCAGGGTAGAGAAAGTTGTTATACGGAAATCTGTCTATATGAATTATGCGGACTGCATGATAAACCTGTTTCCGAAACGCATCCAGGTTTTCTTTGTTGAGGGCTGAAATGAATATTGCGTTTCCACTCACTTTGCGCATCCAGGTTTGTTTCCAGTCGGCAATCGTGAAATGTTTGTTGGTCCGCACAGTCTCCAGGTCATCTTCTTCTATCTCTTCAGGTTGGTACAGGTCGATTTTATTAAAAACCATAATTGTGGTTTTGTCGCCGCAACCTATTTCCCCCAGTATCTGATTCACGGATTCGATATGATCCTCGAAATTGGGGTGGGAAATATCCACTACATGCAGCAGCAAGTCTGCTTCCCGAACTTCATCCAGGGTACTTTTGAAACTTTCAACCAGTTGGGTGGGTAATTTTCGTATAAATCCCACGGTATCACTCAGCAGGAAAGGCAGGTTTCCCAGGACTACTTTGCGCACCGTGGTGTCGAGCGTGGCAAAAAGTTTGTTCTCCGCAAAAACCTTGCTCTTGCTGATCACATTCATCAGCGTAGATTTGCCAACATTGGTATACCCCACAAGAGCAACGCGAACCAGGGCTCCCCGATTTCCCCTTTGGGTTTCCATCTGCTTGTCGATCTTCTCCAGCTTCTTTTTAAGCAGGGAAATACGATCGCGAACGATACGCCGGTCAGTCTCAATTTCCGTTTCACCGGGGCCACGCATCCCAATACCCCCACGTTGCCTTTCCAGGTGGGTCCAGAGGCCAGTGAGCCTGGGAAGCAGATATTCATATTGAGCCAGTTCTACCTGGGTACGGGCGTAGCTGGTTTTGGCGCGTTGGGCGAAAATATCCAGGATCAGGCCTGTCCTGTCCAGAATTTTACACCTCAGTAGTTTTTCTATATTTCGCTGTTGAACCGGAGATAATTCATCATCAAAAATTACCGAGCCAATTTCGTTTTCCTTTACGAAGTCTTCCACCTCTTCCATTTTTCCACTGCCAATAAAGGTTCTGGGATTGGGCACGTCTATCTTCTGGGTGAAGCGTTTCACCACCTCCCCGCCGGCAGTATAGGTCAGGAATTCCAGTTCATCCAGATATTCCCTGACCTTTTCCTCATCCTGTGTGCGGTTGATCACCCCAATCAGGACAGCCTTTTCATACACCGATTCTTTCTTTTCTAACATGTAGAGGTTTAATTTGCAAATCTACGGAATAGTGGCCAAGTGATTTTCTTAATTTAGGGCATTCGAAGAAATCGCTATCTAAGTTATGTTTTTCAAACGAAAAAAGAGTCCCAACACCCATACCCTGGTATTTTATAATCTGGAGAATATTTTTGATACTCAGGATGATCCCAGGACCCTGGATGATGATTTTACCCCGGAAGGTGTTAAAAAGTGGACTCCGAAACGCTACAGGCGCAAGCTGCGCAAATTGGCGAATACACTGAATAAAGTGGGCAAGCTGACCTCGGGGAAAATGCCGGCATTTATTGGGGTGGCCGAAGTAGAGAACAGGAAAGTACTCAGCGACCTGATCAATACCAAGCCCTTAAATCGCTATTCCATGGGAATTGTACATCACGATTCTCCTGACGAAAGGGGGATAGACACCGCATTGCTGTACGACCCGGAATGTTTTCAGGTAATCAGGTCAGAGGCCATTCCTTTAATGGTATTTAACGAAGAAGGGGTGCGCGATTATACCCGGGATATCTTACACGTGGAGGGCAAACTGAATGGTGAACAGCTGCACGTTTTTGTCAATCACTGGCCCTCTCGCCGACGCGGGGAGGAAGTAACGGAGCAACGCAGGCTAACGGCATCTGAAACCCTTTCCCAATACATGCAGCAGATCGCGGAAAATCATCCGGATCCTAATTTTATCGTAATGGGAGATTTCAATGACGGCCCTGAAGCCAAAAGCCTGCAATTCCTCAAAAACAGCCTGAACCTGTATAACCCAATGGAGAAACTGGCTTCGCCTGAACGGGGAAGCGCCAATTACAGAAGGAGTTGGTCCCTTTTTGACCAGATCCTGATTTCCCCGAATTTCTTCAACTATGAAAAAGGGAGTCACAGTTTTGCCCATGCCAACATCTTTGATGCCCATTTCCTGACTGAATGGAAAGGACGTTACCGGGGGAATCCCTTTCGGACTTATGTAGGCAAGAAATACCTGGGGGGATTCAGCGATCACTTTCCAGTGTATGTTCAGTTTAAGCTTAATAAATAGAGAGCATCCAGGATTTCCGAATATGATGAAACATCAATAATAAGGTGTTCGGTCAATAATCCTACCTGTTTATCGTCATCTTCTTTATTTCTTTTCCCGCGATCCACTTCACCAGTTTATTCTTCCAAAAGGGGATTTTAATATCGTAATAGTAATCGTTCTTATCCCTGTAGAACTCGTAATCTGCCCACCCCTTCAATTTATTCCATT
>JABDRK010000119.1 GCA_013041785.1 Eudoraea sp. | reverse complement strand
GCACATTTGGGTCAGAAGCCGACTGGAAGATTTCCAGGTTTTCTGCGTTGAACCGGGACATGAACCTCAGGTATTCTTCTAATTTTTGATGGGTTTCTGAGCCGCTGATCTCAGCATCGGCTTCAAAGGCATTTCTGGATGTATTTATGATTATATCCCCGGGTTCTCCAAAAAAAGTGATGCGGTCATTTATGGTGTTGTTGTCCTTTTTGTCCAGATATAAATAAAAGATCTCAGGGCTCTCCAGGGAAGTGGTGAAAGAGTAATTCTCATCTCCCCGTATCTCAAGAGAATCTACCGTTACGAGCAGACTATCCGGGACGTGCTGCAGATAAAGCGTTCCTTTTTTCAATCCTTTCACCTTTCCACTTACCGTCATATTGTTCTCAGCTGTCTCCGTTTTACAGGAAAAGATCAGTCCGAGCACTAGTAATGTCCAAAGTCCCTTTTTCATTCTTACAAATTTAGCAGGGCAAATATCTTTATTCTGCATGAGAATCTAAACATTTGCCGCAATTTCCATCAACAGACCACAGATATAGGCCCCTGCAGTCCCCACTACATAACCCAGAACAGCCAACAAAATACCAACTGAAGTCAGTGAAGGATGGAATTCTGCTGCAACCACAGGGGCAGAGGCAGCACCGCCCACATTGGCCTGGCTCCCCACTGCAAGGAAGAAATAAGGGGCTTTTATGAGCTTGGCAACCAGGATCAGTAAACCGGCATGAATGGAGATCCAGATAAGCCCCACCAAAATCAATCCCGGATTTTCAAGGAAGGTCCTGAGGTCCATTTTCATTCCAATTGTAGCTACCAGGATATAGATAAACAAGCCTCCAATCTTACTGGCCCCGGCACCTTCATAACTTTTAGCCTTCGTAAAGGAAAGCAGAATCCCGATGGTAGTGGAAAACACCACCATCCAAAGGAATTTTGACCCCAGGGAAGAAAGGGCCTTTTGTTTGTCTCGTATGACCTCAAAATTGGCTTCCAGAAATTCAGCAAAATGATGCCCGGTAAAATGGGCGATACCCACTGCCGTAAAAGCCAGGCATAACAGGATGATGTAATCATTGAGGGTGGTAACCCGTGTTATTTTTGCAGTATAGGCAGATACACGTTCCTTCAGGGTTTCAATCGCAGAGGTGTCTGATTTCAGCCAGTTATCGATTTGTTTGGACCGGCCAATCCCCAACAAAATGATAGCCATCCAAATATTGGCCACGACAATATCCACAAGGACCATATCCCCGAATTTCTTAGGATTGTAGGAGAAAACCTCCAGCATAGCCGCCTGGTTTGCTCCCCCGCCAATCCAGCTCCCTGCAATGGTAGACAATCCCCTCCATACGGCGTCAAAATCGTTTCCTCCGACCGTTTCTGGTGAAAAGGTGGATACTATGAGTATAGCAATAGGTCCCCCGATAATGATCCCGGCGGTACCGGTAAGGAACATGATCAGGGCCTTGGATCCCAGGTTCAGGATGGCTTTTAAATCAATACTCAGGGTCATCAGGACCAGTGCAGCAGGGAGTAAATATCGGCTGGCGATGTAATAGAGGTTGGAGTCTTTTTCGGAAATCACCCCCAGGCTGGTAAATACTGCAGGCAACATATAACACATGAGCAGGGTAGGGATAACCTTATAGAATTTCTTCCAGAATCCTTTTTTTAAAGAAGAGGTATAAAATACAAATCCAAGGCAAAGACAAAGAAGCCCAAAGATGACGGTATCTTCGGTAATGGGTAGTTGGTTCATCTACAGGAAGGCTATTGGGTTAGTCGATCAAATATAATCAAATTCCCCAATGCCCATACCTGGGCGAAGCGAACTAGATGTTCAGCCAGTAGGTGAGTTTAAGGTTAACGGACCTTAATTTGGGCATAAAATTGTTGACAAAATAATTGTCATTGTATACCAGGAAAAGGTCAGACAATGGCGCAAAACGCCATTGTAAACGGGAGTTGATCCCGAGGTTGTCCCTTTGGTTACTGTACTGGATGAGGGTAGACCAGAATATTGATTTGCTAAAGGTAAGGTCAAACCTTGGGCTTATTAACCAGATGTCAGCACTGCCATAAGGTTCGGGTAACCGGATTTGGTCATAACGAAAGTTCATGGAAATGACGGCTTTGGGTTGAATGCGCAGGTTCATCCCACCTTCTGCTGAGAAACGATTCCCGTTGAAAAAGCGTCCTATGGTATTTTCCACCCTAAATGAAAGAAGACGACGACGGTCCGAATTGTACTGAAAACGCATAGAGTTGTAATAATATCCTTGTTCCCCGGGGAGGGGGAGGGCCTCATCACTGCGGGTAGGATCAAATTCATCCAGTAAATAGGTAAACTGATTAGTGAAGGAAGTTTCAAACCTGGACTGGTCCTGGAACCGGGCTTCCCAGGCTCCGCGAAAGGTGTAGTCCGTATTCTGAAAGTCCCTTGATGGATTCCAGATAAAATTGGGAAAGAATTGGAAACTGTGGTTCTGTATGATCCCCTTTTTCGGCCAGAAGATCCTTCTGAAACTGATGATCCCTTTAAAAATATCGGTTCTGCGGATAAACCCCAGATCAGATTGGTAATCTTCACCCACAAATACGGCCTTACTAAATATGCTGAAATACCTTGAGTTGTATTCTAAGCGCGTACCTGCCGAAAGGTCTTCAATCCGTCCTCCGGGCTCAAAGGATTTGTGCAGGAAAAACCTGCCGTTCCACAGGTTGTCTTCTGAGATCAGGTTGTAATCGATTCCCAAAACCCGGTTATACTGATCCTCCTCTGCAAGGAAATCATAATCTTTTGCAGCCTGCCGGTTGAGGAAAAAGAACCCGATGTTGGAACGCGAAAATACCTGCTGTTGCAAGGCCAGCATCATATTATTGTTGGAGGCAATTTCATTGGCCTCATCGGCTTCGGTTTGAAGGTTAAGAAAACCCAGTCGAAGTCGGTTATTTAATTTACCACTAAGCCTAACACCACCTATAATACTATTCTCTATGGTATTATCAGCAGTATCCCGCGCAATTCCAATCCGCCTTGAGAAAAAAGGATTACTGTCCCTTGAGTCTCCAAAACTGGCAAAAAGGTCGTTGTTGTCTATAAAAAACTGTCGCCTTTCGGGAAGGCCTATTTCGAAGCGCGTCAGATTAGTTATCTGATTATCTACTTCTACCTGTGAAAAATCCGGATTTACAGTGATATCCAGATTCATACTATTGCCAATGGCAACTTTCGCATCGCCCCCGAATTTGAAGTCGTTTATTGAAGATTCGTTTTCAAAATCCCGGGCAGTGAGGTAATTAATATATGGGATGACTGCAAATGGGGTCCTGGATTTTCCCAGAGGTTTTTCAAAAACCATATCCCCCATAAAAGTTAGCCCGAATATATTCTGGTTCTGCGGAATACGAATCCAGGTACTATTTTCATTGGACTGGGTGTCAAAGCGGTAGCTGTTAAAG
>JABDRK010000087.1 GCA_013041785.1 Eudoraea sp. | reverse complement strand
TTTATGCCCTATGCCCTGGCGATCTCCCTTTTTGTAGTAATTTTTGAGGTGATTTTGGGGGTGCTTCTATTGCTGGGATTCCATAAGAAGATTACGCTTTGGAGCTTACTGGGGATGATCGTGTTTTTCACCTTCCTGACTTTTTATTCGGCCTATTTCAACAAGGTAACCGATTGTGGTTGTTTTGGAGATGCCATAAAGCTCACGCCCTGGGAGTCCTTTACAAAGGATGTGGTGTTACTGGTTTTAATTTTGGTACTCTTCGCCGGGACTCAATATATTAAACTACTCTTCTCAACGAAACGAAACATGGGCCTGGTGGTTTTATCCCTGCTGGCCTGTATTGCCTATGCCAATTACGTATTGAACCATCTTCCTGCAATCGATTTCAGGCCCTATAAGATCGGAGCCAATATACAGGAAGGTATGTCAGTTCCTGAAGACGCCCCAAAAGCCATTTTTGAATATGCCTGGAAGTTTTCAGTGAATGGGGAAGAGCAAATTGTTGTAACCAACGGGGAGTACCCAAGTGTAGACGGAGATTTTATTGGTGTTGAGACTACAGAAGTACAGAAAGGATATGAACCCCCGATTCATGACTTCACCATTGAGCAAGACGGGGTGGACATGGCAGCAGAACTGTTGCAGGAGCAAAACCTGATGATGGTGGTGGCCTACGACCTCGCTAAAAGTAAGCTGGAGGTTTTCAAGCAGGTCAGGGCCAGAGCAGAAGAAGCCCAGCAAAAAGGCTATCGGGTCATAGGGATGTCGGCCTCCAGTGATAAGCTAAAACAGGAATTGATAAAGAATTATGGCCTCGGTTTTGATTTTTATTTTACGGATGAAACCACATTAAAAACCATAGTCCGTTCCAATCCCGGCGTCTTGTTGCTGGAAAAAGGGACAATTCTACAAAAGGTACATTACAACGACCTTGATGAATTGAGGTTCGACTGAATTATAAACAGATAACAACATATAACATCATGAGAAGTAAAATTGTAGCCGGAAACTGGAAAATGAACAAAAACCTGGATGAAACCCGGGCCTTAATCAACGAATTGGTTCAGAAGTTGCCAGAGACTTCGGCGGAAGTGATGGTAGCTCCCACATTTGTTAACCTGTCTGAGGCGGTAAAATCAGTTGCCGGCTCCAAAGTTGAGGTAGTTGCTCAGAATATGCATTTTGAAGAAAGTGGTGCCTTTACCGGGGAAATTGCCCCCGGGATGCTAAAAAATATTGGAGTGAATACCGTGATTCTGGGACATTCCGAACGTCGCGCATATTTTGGGGAAACTGATACTTTGCTCAAGAAAAAAGTAGATAGAGCCCTGGCTCAGGGCATGCGTATGATCTTCTGCTTTGGGGAAGAACTGGAAGATCGCAAAGCCGGAAAACATTTTGATGTTGTGGAAAGCCAGCTGAGAAATGCGCTGTTCCATTTACCAAAGGAAGCCTGGAAACATATTGTTCTGGCCTATGAACCCGTTTGGGCCATTGGCACAGGGGAAACGGCTTCCCCCGAGCAGGCACAGGAAATGCATGCGTTTATACGAGAAACTATTACTTCGGGCTTCGGAGAAGAAATTGCAGAGGCAGTAACCATTCTTTATGGTGGAAGTGTAAAACCTGGCAATGCTTCAGAAATCTTTTCCAAGCCAGATGTGGATGGGGGACTCATAGGTGGTGCTGCGTTAAAAGCTGACGATTTTATTGGGATCATCAATGGCATCTGATCCCGGATGTCCCTTTTCTATTTAGAATACAGGTTTCATGTAACGCCTCTTCAACCGGCAACGGACATACTTATAGCAGAACTGGCTGAGCTGGGATTTGAGAGTTTTGTTGAGACCGAAACCGGTTTGTTGGCCTACGTTCCCAAAGCGGAGGATTCCCCGGACCCCAAGGAGCTGCACATTCTTTCCAATCCGGATTTCCGGATTACATACACCGTGGTGGAAGTAGCCCCGGAAAACTGGAACCAAACCTGGGAAAAGAATTTTGAACCCATCCTGATTGACAACCGCTGTGCCATACGGGCGCCTTTTCATGATGCCTTCAAGGTACCTTACGATATAGTTATCGAACCTAAAATGAGTTTTGGCACAGGGCATCATGAAACCACCCATATGATGGTCCAGTTTCTCTTACAGGCAGAGGTGCAGGATAAGGCCGTACTTGATATGGGTTGCGGTACCGGGGTTCTGGCGATTCTGGCCGCCATGCGCGGCGCTGCTCCGGTAACCGCTATTGATATTGACGACTGGAGTTATGAAAATACAAGGGAAAACATACGCAGGAATGCTCAGGAACATATCCGGGTATTTCAGGGCGATGCCTCCTTGCTAAAGGGAAAAACCTATGATGTTGTTCTGGCAAACATCAACCGTAATGTATTGCTTCAGGATCTTCCGCAATATATTGAGACTCTCAATGAATTAGGAGGGGAGCTGTATCTCAGTGGTTTCTATGAAGAGGATTTGCCGCTCATAACCGACAAATGCAAAGCGCTTGGAATGCGGCTTGCAGAAAAATTGAAAAAAGGGTATTGGGTTTCAGCAAAATATGTATTTTAGAACTAAGATTTCTGGTTCTATGAGCGCCAAAGAAAAGTTATCGGAAGAGTTACTGGTTCAGAAGAACGTGGTGAAACAACATGAGATCATCCTCTTTAATGATGATGTCAATACCTTCGATCATGTTATTGATACCTTGATTGAGGTTTGTGATCACACCCCTGAACAAGCTGAACAGTGCTCAATAATTGTACATTATAAGGGGAAGTGTACGGTAAAAACGGGAGAATTCAACGATTTGAAACCCCGTTGCAGCAAACTTCTGCAGGCCGGTCTGAGCGCTGAGATTGTTTAGGCCATTGATCCTACTCAACCCATTTTATTTTGTAGCCAAAATTCCCGGGCCCCGGGGCGATCTACCCGTATGCTAAGATCAGTCCTGGTGAGTCGGCATCCTGATTAACCAATTCCAAATTTAAAAACATGAATTTATTGGCAAGCTTGAAAAATATAATTTCCTGTTGGGAACTTTGGGATTAGCCTGATGTTTTCCTTTGGACAGCAAACAAAGCAACTGGATGAAAAAGAACCGGATACTGCGATGCTGATTTTAAAAGCCAGGCTTTTTACTTCACTTTTTTGGTTCTTTTCAAAACTAACATGATGATTCGTAAAACGATCATTTTACATTTTTTTATGGTGCTATAATGGGTTATGCGGCAGGAAAATTTGCAGATACTACAAAAAAGTTAAAATCTGAATACCATCAGCTTCTTCTACGATTTGGGTAAAAGGGAAATAATGCATTATATTCACAACTACATTTGAGAATGAGCTATAGC
>JABDRK010000004.1 GCA_013041785.1 Eudoraea sp. | reverse complement strand
CTCGATGCCATAATCTACCTTATTGGCGTGCAGGAATTGGGGCAATTTCACCGTTCCTTCAAGAAAGATGAAAAGATCAACCTGATGCATATTGCTATTTGCAGATTGTTGGAACCTTATGGCTATTATGCGTTTGATTATTTTGATGAAGAGGGATGGCCCCACTATCTGGTAAAGGAACCCTTACCGGCTCTTAAGGCAGGAGAACAAGCTGTGCTGATGAAGGAAGCCATTGTAGATTACTTCATTGAAAAAGACGTTATTCAATGAAGACTAGCAGACCCTATTATGCAGTAATATTTACTAGCCGGCTCAATCCGGAAACTGACGGATATCACGATATGGCCAAAAAGATGGAGGATCTCGCTAAAAAGCAGCCGGGGTACCTCGGTTTTGAAAGTGCTCGTGAAAAACTGGGCATTTCTATTAGCTACTGGGAAAGCCTCGATGCCATTGACAGATGGAAGTCCCATGCAGAACATCAGTTTGCACAGGAAATGGGGATTAAACAGTGGTATAAATGGTACAAAGTACGAGTCTGTGAGGTACAGCGCGATTATGATTTTTCTGGGAAATAAGACCGGTATGGGTCTCCAAATCTTTACTCTTAATATTACCATTTCATTATCTGAGGCAGGCTGCTTTGAGATCGCTTCCTAATCTCATATCTTTGATTTTATAGGCCATCCAGCCGGATTCTATGTTGATCCGGATAACTTCTAATATCGGGCTAACTATGCAAGAGCACATTCGGTTTTCCAATCTGGACAGAGGAGAAATTCGAAACAAACTATCCCAACATACTTTTGATGTTGTGGTCATTGGAGGAGGGATAACAGGTGCTGGAATTGCTCTTGATTCAGCTTCGAGGGGGCTGAGGGTTGCCCTTGTTGAGAAAGGGGATTTTGCCTCCGGAACCAGCAGCAAGTCGACCAAACTGATTCACGGGGGCTTGCGATATCTCAAACAATTCGACTTTTGGTTGGTCAAGGAAGTGGGTTCTGAGCGGGCCATTGTGCATAAACTTGCTCCCCACCTCGTTATCCCGGATAAGATGCTGTTGCCTTTGATCGAGAATGGATCCTATGGGAAATGGCTTACGTCTGTAGGCCTCAAAGTCTATGATATTCTGGCACAGGTTGATGGTGATGACAAGCGGAAAATGCTTGAAAAAAAGGAGGCTCTGAAATTGGAGCCCCTGTTACCCAGGAAAATATTAAAAGGTGCCGGATATTATGCGGAGTACCGAACCGATGACGCCCGGCTTACCCTGGAAAATGTCAAAACAAGTCTTTCTTTTGGGGCTACTGCCTTGAATTACGCTGAGGTTACTGAGTTTATTTACCACGAGGACAAAGTTGCAGGCGTCGAAGTGTTAGACCATGTAAACGGGGAAGTGTTTACCATAAAATCCAAATATGTCATCAGTGCCGCCGGACCCTGGGTAGACGCCCTGCGCAGTGTGAATCATTCGCTTAAGGGAAAACGACTGCAGTTAACCAAGGGGGTTCACCTTGTGTTTCCACATAAAAAACTGCCTGTAAAGCAATCTGTGTATTTTGACGTTCCGGATGGGCGTATGATTTTCGCTATTCCACGGGGCAAAATAACATACGTAGGCACTACAGACACTATTTATTTAGAAGACAAAGATCAGGTTAAGACCAACCTTGCCGATGCCATTTATTTGATATCCGCAGTCAACAATATGTTCCCGGACATAAACCTGGAAATGGAAGATATCGAATCTTCATGGGCAGGGCTCAGGCCACTTATTCATGAGGAGGGAAAATCGGCCTCGGAATTATCCAGAAAAGATGAAATCTTTACTTCAGAAACCGGGTTGATCAGTATTGCCGGGGGAAAATTAACCGGGTATCGCAAAATGGCGGAACGGGTTGTCAACCTGCTGGCCAGGAAAATACGGGAGGAAGAGGGAACAGAATTACCGGAGTGTAATACCACATCTATCCCCCTTTGTGGCAATGACTTTAAGAAATTCAAACAGGTAAAAAAATATATTGCTGAGGTTTTCCAGAGAATAGAAGGGGATGGGTTAACGGAATACCACGCCTATCATCTGGTAACCAATTATGGAAAACAAACCGAAACTATCCTGGAGCAGTACCGAAGTATGAAAGAAAAAGATCCGGAAGTTCGTATGGCTCTGGCAGAACTTGATTTTGGAATCGCCTACGAATGTATTCTTACGCCGCTGGATTTCTTTGTGCGCAGGACTGGTAGGTTGTATTTTGACATACAGAGCGTAAAGCGTCTAATGCAGCCTGTATTGGAGCGTTTTTATGAGCATTTTAAGGCTGAGGAGGCTCAAATAGAAAGCTGGAAAGAAGCCCTGGAAAAAGAAATTGCTGAACATTCGGAATTTAACGTGGAGCGGATTTGAGTTCAAGGGTACTTAATCCTTGAATTCAATCTAACTTTTCGGTCAGTTTCCTAAATATTTTTTTGGCGTTCTTGTTGTTGTAAAGAATTTCGTAGACTGCGTCGATAATAGGTGTCCTTACCTTTTTTTTGAATCCGCTTTTTAGTTCGTAAGCTGTTTTGCAGGCATAGTAACCCTCAGCAACCATATTCATTTCCATCTTGGCACTGCTTACGGTATACCCCTTACCGATCATATTCCCAAACATCCTGTTCCTACTGAAAGTGGAGTAACCTGTTACCAGTAAGTCACCCAAATATGCCGAATTATTAATATTCCGCTTCATTTTATGCACCCGTTTAATATAGCGATCTATTTCCCGTATGCTATTACTCATCAATACACTCAGGAAGTTGTCACCATAGCCCAGTCCATGTGCGATCCCGGCAGCAAGCGCATAGATATTCTTGAGCATGGCGGCATATTCCGTTCCTATGATATCGTCTGATATTTTGGTTCGGATATAATCGCTACTTAAGTTTTCCGCTACCAGCCGGGCTTTATCCTGATCGGCACAGGCAATGGTGAGATAAGAAAGGCGCTCCAGGGCCACCTCTTCGGCATGGCATGGCCCGGTAATCACCCCGATATCCTCAAAGGCAATATCATAATGGTCGTGGAAATGTTCCCCAACGATCAGTCCTGTTTCGGGAACAATTCCCTTGATTGCCGAAAAGATGATTTTGTCACTCAAAGGATGTTCAATTTTTTTGAGCTCACTCTCCAGGAAGGCTGATGGGATGGCAAAAATCAGGACCTGAGCCTTCGTGATTGCCTCGTTAATATCCGATGTAAGAAGCAATTGTTTGGTGTTGAAGGTTACATCAGTTAGGTAATTGGGATTATGCCCGTTTTTTTGGATATAGGCTACAGCTTCTTCGTTTCGCATATACCAGATTACTTCGGGAATATTTTCAGCGAGCATTTTTACCAAAGCAGTTGCCCAGCTACCTCCACCTAACACTGCAAATTGAACAGGTTTCCCCATGTCATTCTAATTTGAGATCAAAAGTAACAAAAAGATAACGGACATAAAATGCTTAAAATCAAACATTTGCAAGAATGGCACGGTGCTTGTTTTACCATAGTAAAATAATGGTTATGAGGGCAATTAAACTATTACTAGTCGGAACAATACTTGGGATTTTGGTTTCTTCCTGCTATGCGGAGGTTATCATTGAAGATGAAATTATAGCAGAAACACCCCGGAATACGGCGGCAATGCTGGAATCCTATGAGCTTTGGTATATAGACATCAATGCCACAACGGGTAATGGAGAAATTCCCTTTATGCAACAAGCTTTTACACTCACTTTTGATCGCGGAAATTTGCTCGCTAACAACAATCTTGTTGGGATTGGTAAGACGGGCAATGGCTTGGGTATTGCCGTTGGTTTTTACAGTCCATTAAGCGCTGCTGTGGAAATAGACCACGATGTTGATGGCTTATGGCTTCTTGATATCTATGTGGTAAACGGCAATACTTTGGAATTCTACCATCCTGGAACAGATACCTCATACTTCCTTAGAGGATATCAAAGGAATACCTTCGATTATGATCAGGTATTTTATGACAATATCCAGTATTTCTTACAGGAATATACACTCTGGGAGAAGGTCTTTACCAGTGAAGCCGGGGCATTGAATGAATTTGATGAGGAAACATATTTGCAGTTTTTACCGGATACCGGGAGCGATTTTTTCAGATCCTCAATAGACCCTCCAGGGATTCCTATCAATCAGGTACAATGGGACTATGAGGGCGACTACCAGGTTTACGATGTGCGCAATGACCCTAGCCTGAAAACCCTTACCCTGGACTATGATTTCATGGGCGACGATTATTTTGAACTCTATGTAGTCAATGACAATACCCTGGAACTCTATCACCCGGATAGCGGTACGCTGTATGAATTCAAAGGGCGTGGATTTCAACAGTACCTGAAATCATCCGATGGGAATGCTGCTAGAAAGCGGATAAAACAAAAATTGCCCGAGATGAATGTAAAGCGTCAGCGAACGAATTAGTCGCGGCTTAGGACTGCGCAAAACAGCTCATTTAGTTGGTTAGTTGGTTGGGAACCGCTCTGGAGTATCTAGACTCAGGGCGGTTCTTTGTTGAAGCATATGTCGTTTTAAATTCCGATGGATTTTTTCCGGTTATCCTCTTGAAACTCCTGTTGAAATAAGAAAGGCTTTCGAAACCACATTCATAACAGGCTTCACTTACGTTTTTCCCCATTAAAAGTAAACGCTTTGCCTGGCTAACACGGTATTGGTTTAGGAATTCAACAAAGGTACTTCCGGTAGCCTTTTTGAAATACCGGCAAAATGCCGGTTTAGTTAAATTACACAGACCGGATACCTCATCAAGAGTAATTTTAGACTGATAACGCTCGTCAATAAAACCATAAATCTTTCGAATTCGAAACTGTTCTTTGCTACTGTATTTATTGACAAAGGGCTTTTTGTGCAATAACTCAAACTCATTGCTTTCAGACAAGAGTTTTAGAATATGCATTATGGAAATGAAAAAATCAAAGGGGTCTAGCAGATGTAACTTTTTCATAAGTTCACCTGCTTCCTTCTTGGTTTTTCCATGGAAAGCAATGCCATATCTGGATAAATCAAGAAGTCTGTCAATTGGCTGTAATTCTGGCAAGCCTTCTAATATGGTATCCTTAAATTCCGACTTGAAGTGGAGGACTTCCTTCCGATACGTTGTGGTGACACCGTGGTCAAAATTTAAATGGGGAATATTGGCACCAATGAGCACTAAATCACTTCCCCGGTACTCTGAAATGTGATCGCCTACATGCCTTTTGGCATTTGCTCCTTCAATATATACTAATTCCAATTCAGGGTGAAAATGCCAATAAAACAAATGGTTCAATTTGGGATCATGTAAAAGTCTGAAAGGACTTTTAACATCTGGAGCAATGGTTTCTAATTGAATTTTCATCAAAAAGGCGAAATGGTTCTATTGATTTAAAATTACACAAAATTTGCCTTTCAAAATCAAGAATGACATCATAATGTTAATATAGTTCAAATTATTATCAATATTAAGGTTGATGTACTTCGATCATCCTATTAGCTTTGGATCAATAATTTAAAACGATGATTATGAATAATGACGCAAGATTGGAAATGGCCAATAAGGCCCATGAAGATATTCCCGGCAATCCTTCAACGGCGACCAGCAGCCAAAAGAAACTCAGAGCTGAAATCGGGGACCAACCCCTGCGTATTCTTTCTCAGGAGCAGTGGGAATTTTGGAAACACAACGGTTATGTGGTAATCAAGGAAGCTGTGCCAAGGGAACAGGCTTTAGCTACCGCGCAGTTCCTGTGGGAGTTTGAAGAGAAAGATCCCAAAAATCCGGATACCTGGTACACAGCACCTAGGGCGGAAATACAGATGAAAGAACTGGCCGGTACGGGAATGGTGGAAGTCTACAATAACCAATTTTTATGGAATAACAGACAGATGCCCAGGGTCTATGATGCCTTTGTGGATATATGGGGGACGGAAAAATTATGGGTAACCATTGACCGGGCCAATCTCAATTTTCCAATCAGACCTGGATTTGAGCAAAAAGGATTTATCCATTGGGATTATGATCCGGAAACCAAGCCTCAAAATGTTCAGGG
>JABDRK010000003.1 GCA_013041785.1 Eudoraea sp. | reverse complement strand
ATGCCATAACCCAGAATGCGTTGGCAAAGATTACGGCAGTGCAGAATGCTCCGGAAGCGGTTCAGACCATCATGACCAATCAGGATAAGATTGCTGAAGCCTGGAGCAATTATGACAAGGAGCTCTTTACATCACTTTCGGCACCAAATATCATCCGTAATGGCAACGGGCTACGCCTGGCCAGTAATCAGGAGGAGTATGCAGCCCTCATGGATATATTCCATACAGCATTTCCCGATTTTAATGTTACCATAGACGATTATGTGATCAAAGACGGTAAATCCTATATCAACTGGACCTGCACCGGAACCAATACCGGGGAGTTTATGGGCAACGCGCCTACCGGGAAGAAAATCGTAACCCATGGCCTGAGTGTATGGACTTTTGATGCCGATGGCAATGCGCTGCAGGAAGACGCTTTCTTTGACAATGGGGAACTGTATAATCAACTGGGGTATACCATGAGTCCGCCTGAGGGCGAATAGGTAAGTGCCAATCCAAATACAGGTTTACATGGAACCAACCGTGGAGAAGAACATACCAACCCAAAAACAGGCCGACCCATCCCATATCATCCAGACCGGGATGGGCTTTTGGGCCTCCAAGACCTTATTGACCGCGGTGAAAATGGGGCTTTTCACCAGGCTGGGTAAAGGCCCCCTGCCTGCGACACGTATTGGCGAAAAACTGGGAATCCACCAACGCAGCCTGTACGACTTCCTGGATGCCCTGGTAGCCCTGGGATTTCTGAACAGGAGAGGATTTAGGGAAACTGCGATATACAGCAACACTAAGGAAACCGATCTTTTCCTGAATAAACGGAAAGCAAGTTACATAGGGGGTATCCTGGAAATGTCCAACAACCGCCTCTATCCTTTCTGGAACGATCTGGAGAATGCTTTGCGCACGGGTCAACCCCAGAACGAAGTAAAAGGGGGAAACAAGCCTTTTTTCCAAGAGTTGTACGCTGATGAAGCCCGGCTCAGGGAATTTGTAAGCGCCATGGGAGGTTTCCAGATGCATAATTTTATGGCCTTTTCCCGGCAATTCGACTTTTCCTCATACAACACTTTATGCGATATAGGGGGTGCCGGAGGAAACCTGGCTACTCAGGTGGCTGCCAAACAGCCCCATATGCATTGCATAACCTTTGACTTCCCTGCCGTTTCCGTAATTGCCCAGGAGAATATAGACCGGCTCGATTTCAACCCCAGGGTCAAAGTAGTCGCGGGGGATTTCTTTAAGGATCCATTCCCGGAAGCCGACGTCATTACGATGGGGAATATCCTGCACGACTGGGGTCTGGAAGACAAGAAATTTCTCATCTCCAAGGCCTATGCCGTGCTGCCTGAAGGTGGCTCTTTGGTGGTGATTGAAAATATCATTGATGACCTCAGGCGTCAAAATGCCTTTGGGCTTCTGGTTTCCCTGAATATGCTGATTGAAACTTATGAAGGTTTTGATTACACCGCAGCTGACTTTACCAAATGGGTAAAAGAAGCCGGGTTCCGGGAAAGCTATAAAATGCGCTTAAACGGCCCAACCAGCGCGGTAGTGGCGGTTAAATAAATAGGAAAACAACCAACCAACCAAATGCAGGACCCGGGAAACCCCCGGGTTTTGTTTTTTCGGCCGTTACTGGGCAAAGAAAAACCTAAAATTTTCCGTAACTTTAAAGGAGTAACCCTAACCTAATACCAAATGATACACAATAAATTCTGGCAGGCATTTTTTGCCCTCTCACCCATCATTATCTTTTTCATAATCATGTTGGGTTATTTTGCTTTTATCTTTTCTCTTCTGAGCAATATTCCCGAACTCGAACGTAGCCACGATGGTCCTCCTGAAGTGATCCTAAGCTGGCTGGGCATTTTTTTATTCGTCCTTTTCTTAGTGATCCTGCTCTCGCTTGCCAGTCTGATCTTTTATATTGTGCATGCGGTGCAGAACCCAAACCTGAGAAAGAACAACCTGCTGTTGCTCTGGATCCTGTTATTTGTCTTCGTTAGTGGCCTGGGGCAGCTTATCTACTGGCTGGTAGAAATTGTTGCAAAACGAAACGAGGCAGCTCTGGAACAGTAATGTCGTCCCGCAGAAAATTTATCAGAAATTCGGCCCTCGGGACTTTAGCCCTATACAGTCCTATGGCCTTTTCCTGGACCAAATCCGGGACGGATCTGCCTGAGGCGAATGCGAAGATCTCCCTGGCCCAATGGTCCCTGAACCGGGCATTTTTTGCAGGGGAACTCAATCCCGAAAATTTTGCCGCGATTGCTCGTAACGACTTTGATATAGTCGCCATTGAATATGTGAATGCTTTTTATTCCGATAAAGGGAAGGATACAAATTTCTGGAAGCAGATGCGGCAGCAAGCTAATAATGAAGGCGTGGAAAGCCTCTTGATCATGGTGGATAATGAAGGGGATCTGGGAGCCAGAAACGATAAGAAAAGGGCTACTGCCGTGGAAAATCATTTTAAATGGATAGATGCGGTTAAAATTTTAGGTGGACATTCCATTCGGGTGAACGCCTTCGGAAAAGGCACTCGGAAACAACTTAAAGCCGCCCTGGTCGATGGTTTGGGGCAGCTCTCCGCTTATGGGGAGTCTATGGGTATAAACGTATTGGTTGAAAACCACGGACTGCATACCTCTGATGCAGATTTTATGGTATCGATAATACAGGAAGTTAATAACCCCCATCTGGGAACCTTGCCTGATTTTGGAAATTGGTGCCTTTCGGCGGAATGGGGCAGCATACAGAATCCCTGTGACGAAAGATATGATCCCTATCGGGGCGTAACCCAATTCATGCCCTATGCCAAAGGCGTTAGTGCTAAGTCCTATGAATTTGATGATCTGGGAGAAGAAACCCGCATCAATTACCCACAAATGCTTAGAATTGTGAAAAAGGCCGGTTTTACCGGGTATATCGGTATTGAATATGAAGGCAAATACCATTCGGAACCAGATGGTATCCGTGCTACCAAAAAACTAATCGAAAAAGTTTGGAAATCTATTTATTAAGGCGATTGTAAACCCGTTGCGAAAGTAAAACTTTACACCAAAACCCATCCTCCCGGGAAAACTGAATATGTCAACCGCCAAGAGTAATTAAAAAATGTAAGGATTTCCCAGAAGGAAGCAGTTTCAGTGTTTTAAATAGTTTTAGTAAGATTTGTCCTTCGAAGATAGTGACTAGGGATAAACAGCCAATTTTTTTCGATAAAATGCAATAAAATGTTTCATTTTAACAATAAAACTGTTAAAATTTTGCAGTTCATCGATGATTTGATAATTGCCTGCTTCGCCGTTCTGTGCATAGAAAACAATTTATTTCCCCGAAACTAGGCCTTATAAAAATTATGGGATTGGGATAAAAATTCTATTTTAGGGCCTCATCTTGCAGTATTCCAACCACAACCAAAACCAAAAACCATGACGCAAATTTCCATCAGTTCCCTTAAACCAAGGCTGTCCTTCTGGCAAATCTGGAATATGAGTTTTGGCTTTTTGGGCATACAATTCGGATTTGCCCTGCAGAATGCCAATGTGAGTCGGATC
>JABDRK010000413.1 GCA_013041785.1 Eudoraea sp. | reverse complement strand
CACCTGGGTCATCCAAATGGGGGAGTAATATTCCCGTTCAACTACATCCCAACTTATATTTTCGGGATTGTTGTTGGGCAGTTCGATAATTTCCTGAGCGTTTCCAGTGTAAATGGTGCTGGCAATCAGGGCCAACAGGACAAAATTTTTCATAGGGAAGCGGTGCTATTGCTATTGCATCTTAATATTACGGAAAGGAAGTTAATCCATTATCGCCTCGCACACAAATTGTATCAGAATATTTACAGCCAGCCAACACCATAAAGTGACTGAATACCTTGCTTGAAATCTTAAAAATAATGTTACATTTAAACCTTATAAGCTATACTGAATGCCAAAAAAATACGCCAGGCCACTTGGCTTACTGAGGTGCACTCTTTTTCTTCTTTTAGGGATGATTCCAGTGACGCTCCCGGCACAGGACTTCGAGAATAATCGCCCAACGGTACAAGCCGTCCCCCTGGCTGAACGCCCTGAAATTGATGGGGAGGTGAGGGAAGATGATGTTTGGCAGGCCATTACTCCCTTTGGAAACCTTATTCAAACACAGCCCAATTTTGGTGAAGCAGCAAGTGAAAAAACCGAGATCCGTATTGCCTATACCGCCGACACCTTTTACGTAAGCGTAGTCTGCTATGATGCCGAGCCTGATAAACTGGTGGTTTCTGATGCCCGCAGAGATGCCAACCTTGACAATACCGATGCCTTTATTTTTATTCTGGACACCTACAAAGACAGTCAGAATGGCTTCATATTCGGGACCAATTCCCTCGGGGTGGAATACGATGCGCAGGTTGATAATGAAGGGCAGGGAAATTTCAATGCAAACCGTCAGCAGGGGGGAACCATAGGCGGATTTAACCTGAACTGGGATGCTGCTTATGAAGTCAAGACCAAGGTGGGAGAATTTGGCTGGAGTGCTGAGTTTGCCATACCCCTTAGAACGATCCGTTTCCAGGCGGGGAAGGATTGGGGGATCAATTTCAGAAGGAATATCAGGAAGACCAACGAAATCGTCTACTGGGCCAGTTTGCCTATTGGCTTTAGTCTAAACCGGCTATCCCTGGCCGGAACGCTTACCGGATTGGATTTGCGGAATCCCGGAAACCTGAAAGTAATCCCTTACGTACTTGGAAGGTTGGATAGGGATTACGAGGCTGTCGATACCAGCACAGAATTTACTCCCGAAGTTGGGGGCGATATCAAATACAGCATTACGCCCAGCCTTACCCTCGATCTCACCTATAACACCGATTTTGCCCAGGTTGAAGTAGATGACCAGCAGGTAAACCTGGACCGGTTTAATCTCTTCTTTCCGGAAAAGAGGCCATTTTTTCTGGAAAACGCCGGACTATTCAGTGTAGGAAGTCCAGGAGAAGTGGACCTGTTTTTCAGCAGGCGAATCGGAATCGGGGATGAGGGAAATATAGTGCCTATTATTGGCGGGGCCCGTTTGTCTGGAAAACTGAATCGGACCAATGTGGGATTTCTGAGCATGTTTACGGATGACGTGGATGATGTGGGGATTGAGAAAAATAATTTTACGGTTGCAAGGGTAAATCACGAATTCAAGGGGAGAACGGCACTAGGGGCCGCTTTTATAAGCCGGACAGGTTTGGAAACCGATGATGATTACAACCGCACCATTGCCATTGACGGGAAACTGGGCCTTGGAAATAAGGCCAGGATGTCTGGGTTCTATGCCAGGTCTTCCGATCCCGAAGATCCGGATGATGCCCATGCTTTTAAGTTTCAAACGGACTACCAGTGGAACAATTGGGTAATGCGAGCTGCCTATACTGAGGTTGGGGAAGGCTTTAATCCCGAAGTTGGGTTTCTGTTGCGCTCATCTTTCCGGAAACCGGAGGCTCTGGTTCTGCACCATATGCGACCGAAACGAGAGAATACAAAGATCCTGGAATACAGGCCCCATATTTCTTACCGCGGATATTGGAATTTTGAAGGCTTCCAGGAAACTGGTTTTTTGCATGTTGATAATCACTGGGAGTACAAAAGCGGCCTGGAGTTCCATACCGGAGTCAACTTCACAACTGAAGGCGTGGTTGAGGCTTTTGAAATCTCAGATGGGGTCATCGTACAACCCGGCACTTACAATCATGCTGAGAGTCAGCTGATCTTTTTCACCAACAGAAGTAAACCCATATCGGTAAATATACGTTCAGTCATGGGGGGATCCTTTGGGGGATCCAGGTATCTGAACAGTGCAACCCTAAGTTTCCGAAGGGGGGATAAGTTCAATGCCGATTTTACCTATCAGTATAACAAGTTCAATCTTCCCGTTGGGGACTTTTCGGCCAATATCTTCAGGAGTCAGATCACCTATGCCTTTACCCCAACCATGTTTGTTCAGGGTTTGATACAGAACAACACTACAAGAGAACTATGGGCGGCTAATATTCGGTTTAGCTGGTTACAACGCGCCAATACGGGATTGTTTGTGGTATACAATCACAACCTGCAGGATGGAAGCCCCTTAAACAACAGCATCATCATTAAATATACCCGCATATTTGATTTGGTCAAATAAGGGCAATGCTCCTTTAAAATTCCAATTCTGAGTACGTGACCGGTTCATTGATCTCAGGGATGTTCCCCGGGTACTCCTTGCCTCTCAACCGATGTACGGTGTAGGCTTCCAGAACATCAGCCGGGTAAGATTGTATCAATTCCTGTATGGCTTGCATGTCCAGCTCATCATCCACAGGTTCCAGCCATTTATCCGTTAATTCCTCCGGCAAAATGAGCGGCATCCTGGGGCCCTTAATTTTGGGATTGTTGTGTACTTTGGCCAGCAGCTCGTTCCCGGTGGTTGTCACGATGCTGAAGGTGTTTTTAACTTCTCCACTTTCAGGATCTGTCCATTCACTCCAAAGACCTGCAAACGCGAGGGGCTGCTGATCTTTGCGATGTAAATAAAATGGATAGGTCTTACCCTTGAAATGGTGGTGTTCATAAAAGCCATCTACATAGATGATACAGCGGTTATGCATGGCAGCCCAACGGAAGGAGGGTTTTTCAAAAATGGTTTCCCCCCGGGCATTGAGGGTATTGTTCCACAATTTCTTCAATTGGGCTTCATCCTTAACCCAATGTGGGACAAGCCCCCAGACGGAAACTTCAGGCACCTCCGGCGAGCGGTCTGTGTATATTAATAGCCTGGGATGCTGAAAACCCGATGCGTGGTACAGGGGAAGGTCGGTGTAAGGAACCAGCTGCTCTTCTATTTGGCGAACGGCTTGCTCATCTCCAAAACGCATTGCGCGTTTTAGCTGGGCTTCCAAACTTGCTTTGATATCATAACACATGGCTTACCGTTTCAATATTTGACCTTACTATTTCAGCGTACCCCATGAACATTCATCTCGAGGGTATACAGGCTGTTCATGGCGGTGATGAACAGTGTTTTTTGCTCCTTGCCCCCAAAGGTAACGTTAGCCGTCCAGTCCTGTGGAACCGGAATATGCAGAATTTTCTTTCCCGAGGGATTAAAAACCGTAACCCCATCCCCGGTCAGGTATATATTCCCCTTATGGTCCAGGGTCATTCCATCAGAACCCATTTCGGCCAGAAGGGTTTTATCGGAGAGCTGTCCATCCTGTTCAATTTGAAAGGAGTACGTCTTGCTGTCTCCAATATCTGTGATGTACAGTATTTTGCCATCCGGGCTTCCAATAAGGCCATTGGGTTGTACAAAATCATCTACAACTATTTCCGGCTCAGTGGAACCTGGGGACAGGTAATATACGCGCTCCTGTTCAATTTCTTTTTCGGACCTGGTCCACCAGGGCCTTTGGTAATAAGGATCGGTAAAATAAATGCCTCCTTTGGGATCTACCCAAATATCATTGGGGCCATTCAGGTCTTTCCCCTGATATTGGGACAACAGTACTTCAACTTCCTTGTCTGGTCCAATCCGCCACAATTCGAATTTTTCATCGGCGGCTGCAAGAAGCCGGTCCTGATGATCAAAATACAGTCCGTTGGATCTTCCGGCAGGTTTCATAAATACAGCTACCTCACCCGTATCTTCGGACCATTTCAGGATTTGATCGTTAGGTTGATCTGTGAAGTATACATTTCCCCTGGAATCCACAGCCGGACCCTCTGTAAATGAGAAGCCATCCGCTACAACCTGCAGTTCTGCTCCGGGGACGATCAGAGGTTCTTCGTTTGTCCATCCGGGACCCCGTACCACTCTCCCCGGCAAGGCACCCGTATGTTCCCCCTCTTTGATTACTTGCGTTCCATTTACAAAAACATGGGCAACACCAGTAGCGTACTGATGGGGCTCTTTAAAGGTAGCATTGTCTTTTATAGTATTGGGGTCGAATATTACAACATCAGCAAAGTACCCGGTTTTCAGGGCGCCTCTTTCTTTAATTTTCAGGTTTGTGGCAGGCAGGGTGGTGAGTTTGTATATGGCTTCTTCCAGGGGGATTACTTTTTCCTCCCGGACGTAGTGGCCCAGTAAGCGAGCAAAAGACCCGTACGCTCTGGGATGTGTACTTTGCAAGACAAAAACCCCCTCGTTTGTATAGGATCCGGCATCCGAACAAATTGCCATGTAAGGTAGTGTCAGTTTCTTTTTGATGTTTTCTTCAGACATGGAAAAATACACGACCTGTATCCTGCTATTGTCTTCATAAATCAGATCCACAATCGCTTCTTCAGCGGCTATTCCCCTTTCCTCGGCTACCTCGGCCAGCGTTTTACCGATAAGGCTGCGAAGCTTTTCATTCCGAAAACCGACCAATAGAACATTTTCCGGGGGCACATGGAAGTCGACCTCCTTCATCATTCGGGCCCTTTTATCGGGTTCTTCAATAAGCGACATTGTACTATTGTGGCCTCCTTCCCGGGCCCAGGGAGGCAGCAACACATTGAGTCCGGTTGAACTGGCATTATACATATACATATCTGTGGTAATCTCCAGTCCGGCGCTTCGGGCACTGTCTACAAGGGCAATCGCCTGGTCTAACAACTCCCAGTTGGCGTTGCCAGAAGCTTTAAAATGATAGATTTCGGCCGGAATTTCAGCTTCATCGGAAATACGGATAAGTTCAGTGACTGCCTCCAGCAACTTTCCTTCTTCATCCCGAATATGGGAGATATACATCCCGTTATACTCGGCCACTACTTTCGCCAGTTCGATAATTTCTTCCGTTTGAGCATGTCCGCTTGGAACATATAATAGTGAAGTTGACATACCCACCGCACCTTCCTCCATGGCCTGGCGCAGCAATGCCTTCATTTCATCCATTTCACTGCTTGTAGGGGGTCGGTTTTCATACCCCATGACATATTGACGAAGGGTACCATTTCCAACAAAGGAGGTGATATTGGTTGAGACTCCCTTTTGTTC
>JABDRK010000404.1 GCA_013041785.1 Eudoraea sp. | reverse complement strand
GGCTATAGCTGCATTGTGGGAACGAAAGGTTCCGCTCTGTTAAGGGCGGAACCTTTTGCATATTATAGCGAACAATATTGTGATTTTAACTCCTACCCCTACCTGTAAAAGTTCATCTCATCCATATATTTCCAGACGTGTTCGGGCAACATCGGCCTGATGTTCTTCCCAGCCTTGTGCTGTTTGCGGATGAAGGTAGCGGAGATTTCCATAATTGGAGCATCAATGTGATGGATACGGGGATGCCCTTCAAACCTCTGGGGAACTGACCCCTGGGATACACGGGGATATACATATAGTTCGTGGTTCTCCAGAATAACTTCATAGTTTTTCCATTTATGGAAGGTTTTAAGGTTGTCTTCCCCCATAATGAGGCAAAATTTTATGCCCTTCCCGTGTTTTTCTTCCAGATGCACCAGGGTATTGATAGTGTAATTGGGCTGTGGCAGGCCAAACTCCACCTTGCTTGCCTTTAATTTGGGATAGTCTGAAATAGCCTCGAAAACCATTTGATACCGATGGTGATCATCAAGCAAAGTCTGTTTGGTTTTAAATGGACTCTTTGGGGTAATCACAAACCAGACTTCATCCAGATCTGAGAACTCCACCAGGTAATTGGCAATTACCAGATGGCCAATATGGATGGGATTAAAAGTGCCAAAAAACAATCCGATTTTTTTCATAGCGCTTCCAGCCTGTTTAACACCAGCCATTCAGGAGGCTGGTTCTTGTTCTTCAGCATTGTTATCTGCCCCTACAAATTCGGCTACCAGTTGGTGGGCTTCCTTCAGGGCCTTTTCGAGATCGTAATTCTTGATTACCTTATCGAATTGCGGGGCAGTGGCCAGTTCCACGGAAGCCTTGGCAATGCGCATATTGATCTTTTCGTCGCTCTCCGTACTTCTTTTCTTCAGGCGTATTTTGAGTTCATCAATACTGGGGGGTTTTACAAAGACCGCCAGGGTTTGTTCCGGATACTTTTTCTTGATCCGCAGCCCGCCCGCTACATCAATATCAAAAATGACATTTTTACCGGCTTTCCAAAGACGTTCCACTTCGCTCATCAGGGTCCCGTAAAAATTATCCCGATAGACTTCCTCCCATTCAAGGAAATCCCCGTTTTTTATATGCTTTTTGAATTCGGAGATCGACATAAAATAGTAGTTTACCCCATGCTTTTCCTTTCCCCTTCTCGGCCTGCTGGTTGCGGATATCGAAAAAGCAAGATTCAACTCCGGTTGCTCCAGGAGGTGGTGTACTATGGTAGTCTTCCCACTTCCTGAAGGCGCAGAAAAAATAATCAGTTTGCCGCCCTCCATCAGAGTACGTTTAGCATTTGTTCTTTAATCTTTTCCAGTTCGTCCTTCATTTGCACCACCAGTTGCTGCATGGGTGCAAAATTGGCCTTGGAGCCTATGGTGTTGATTTCCCGGCCTATTTCCTGCCCGATAAACCCAAGCTTTTTTCCATTGGAATCGGCACTCCCCATGGTGGTTAAAAAATATTCCAGATGATTTTCGAGACGTACTTTTTCCTCGGTGATATCATATTTCTCCAGGTAATAGATCAATTCCTGTTCAAAGCGGTTGGCGTCTACCTCTGCCTGCAAATCAGTTACAGCTTTCTCAAGTCGCTCCCGGATAGTAGCCAGGCGATCCGGATCCATTTCTGAAACGGCTCGCAACAGAGATTTCAGCGTCCCGACCCTGGAAATAAAATCCTGTTCAAGTACCTGCCCTTCTTCATTTCTAAAACGTGTGATTTCGGTAAGAGCCGCATCCAGGGCTTCCTGAATAGCGCTGTATTCGGCCTCATCTACATCTTCCCGTTCGGTTTTAAGCGCATCGGGCATCCTCAGGGCCATTTCCAAAAGTTTGATCTCCTCCCCGGGCACAATATCAGCCATTTGCTTCATGTACCCCCTGACCACCCCGGTGTTGATTTGCGAACTTGTATCTTCCCCTGTAATTTCCACATACAGGCCCAGATCAATCTTTCCCCGCTGCAATACAGCGGCTATTTTTTTGCGGAATACCAGTTCTTTCTCGCGGTATGCGGAAGGCATACGGGCGTTAATGTCTAAATTTCGACTGTTCAGGGATTTGATTTCCACCGTTATTTTCTTTTCAGGGAGTTGAATAACGTGTTTCCCGAAACCGGTCATGGATTGGATCATAGAACAAATAATTTGGCTAAAGTTAGTTAAAATGGCTTAAGGATCTGGAATTCTTTCTTCAGCAAATGTTTCAGGATGTACACCAGAAATCCATAGGAAACAAGAGTGCGCAGTACTGTCAAATCCGTCCTAAAGCTCCCTGATCCAGATATTCCGATAACTCACCCGGCTGTTGTCCTGATGGTCCTGCAGGCGCAGGGGACCTTTTCCATGGGCCGGATTTTTGGGCCAGCCGATATAGGGGGTGGTTCCTTTGATCTCCACATGGTCCTGGATGAGTACACCGTTGTGCAATACGGTCATGGTTCCCGATTTAATCTTTAGGCCATCCGTATTAAATTCCGGCGCATGGTAGATAATATCATAGGTATTCCATTCTCCGGAGGGAACTGAGGCCATGGCCAGGGGAATATGTTGCTTATAAATAGACCCTACCTGTCCGTTTACATAGGTGTCATTATCATTATTGTCCAGCACCTGCACCTCGTACAGGCCATTCAGGAATACCCCGCTATTGGCACGATTCTGCCCAGTCCGCTGAACCTCAACAGGGGAACTC
>JABDRK010000395.1 GCA_013041785.1 Eudoraea sp. | reverse complement strand
CCTTACCCTGATCCAGACGAAGATGATCGAAAATTTCCCAATTGTCATTATAGGTAAAGACTATCACAAAGAACTGTATGAACATATCCAGCTGATGGCTAAAAATGAAAGCATCAGCCCGGAGGACATGGACCTCCTGTACATTACCGATTCGGTGGATGAGATGGTCGCCCATATTCAGACCCATGCCATCAAGCGTTTCAACCTGGTAAAAATGCAGCAAAAACCCAAATGGTGGTTTGGTGAATGGGGCAGGAAACCTTCAACGGCTACATGAAAAGTCCATCCAAACCAAAACTATTCCGACATCTTGAAGGGCTAAAAATTTCAGCCGTCTTTTCTGACTGTGGGAGCTTCCGCTACCTCCTGGAGATCGAAACAAGAAAAGAAGTACCGGGGAAACAGGTATGTGCCATTATGCTGAATCCCAGCGTGGCCGATGAAACCCGGGCCGATAAGTCGGTTCAATTTCTGGAAAAACTGATGTTTGAAAAAGCCTCCCCCTATTTCGAAAACGTAAGCAAATTATCTATAGTAAACCTTTTTGCCTATATCCAAACCCGGGATTTTGAAGGGAGACCGGAACAGGTGGGACCCCTGAACGATCAATACCTGCAAGAAACTATCGATGCTGCAGATATTGTCCTGATTGCCTGGGGAAAGTCTGCCGGTCATCAACAGCGGAAAAACTCGGTGCTGGAAGTTTTGGAACGGTATCCTGGCAAAACAATTTTAGTCACTAAAATCCATCCTTCAAGAGGACATTATGGGAATTTTATTGACAAATATCAACCTTAAAAATCCTTTTTGTTTGCCCGCCTTATGAAAGACCATAACGGAACCAATGTCCATATCAAAAGCATGATCGTAGCGGAAATAATTCCTATACGTGTTCCAAAAAATGCCTTAAAAATTGCACCGGTATAACCCAAAAGGGCTGAAATATCCAATTCAAGAAGGATCAGGATTCTTGAAAGATCAATGGGGTTAAATACTGTGGCAGCCAGGGAAAATGTGTCCAGCGGGTATTCTTCGAACACTATAAGGGCCAGTAGGAACAGCCCATCGTAAATTACTGCCAAAAATAGCCAAAGGAGCACGGCATACCCAAACCCTTTGATTCTGTTTTCATTCGCAATGCCAATATTGAATGCGAGTCCATTGAAGATAAATGTAAGGAATGCCCCGATGACGATTAGCAGGGAAAAGTTCAGGATATCCCCGCTCTTAAATAGACCATACAGTGCAAAGGGCAGCCCCAAACCAAGAACGAGGCTCAGGGTGAGGGATCCTGCAACACCCAGGTATAGCCCCAGGAAGATGGAAGACCGTTTCAGGGGTTGGGCGAGCAGGAGTTCGATAAACTCCCTGGAGTTATAATAGTACATTATTCCGAAAATGGTTGCGATCAGCGGAACCAGGACGACAATGATATTCATTAAAGTAATAACGGCCTTGGAGAGATCGTTATTCAGGAACAACAACACAAAACCAAGCAGCAAATAGAACAGGAAGTATACATAGCTCCAACGGCTCCTTATAAGATCTTTAAAGCTGTATTTGAGAATTTTAAGCATGCCTTTTTTCACTTGTTATGGCCGCAATGGCATGTTCCAGATCTTTTTGACCGGTTTTTTCAAGCAAACCCGAAAGGGTCCCTGTGTAATAGATCTTTCCTTCCAGCAAGTAAATTATCTGATCTGCCACCTCTTCCACAAACTGCATGATATGGGTAGTGATCAGAAAGGTTTTACCTGCTTCCTTTTCCTTCTGAATCAACTTTTTCAGGGCAATCAGGGAAGCCGGGTCAAGCCCCGAGGTGGGCTCATCCAGGACAATAACGGGGCTGTCAAACATAAAGGCCAGTACCAGGTTCACCTTTTGTTTGGTGCCCCCGGATAGGTTGGCGAGTTTTTTTTCCAGGAAAGGTTCCAGTTTGAACAAGCTAACCAGGTAACTTTCATCTCCTGCCTTCTTGCGAAGGTCATTGATCATATGGATCAGTTCGCGTACCCGGATGTTTCCCGGAAAATTGGCAATCTGGGGCAGATAATTGATTTCCTCCCTGTACTTCCATTGTTTGCTTATCGGTTTATCTGCAACTTTTATATCGCCCTGATCCGGTATCATCAGCCCTAAAACACATTTGATGAGCGTGGTTTTTCCAGAACCGTTAGGTCCCAGTACCGCGTAGATTCCTCCTTCGGGGATGTTCAGATCTACTCCTTTGAGCACCTCATTCCTGCCGAACCGCTTATATATTTTTTCGATTTGGATCATTGGACAACGCGCATTTTAGGTTTGGCATCTACCAGATTATCTGGAGTAAATACAGGGGATACCCGTTCGGAAAAATCGATCAGATCCATAAATAGGCTCCGAAGCAGAATAAGGGTTTCCGGGGTGCGATTTACAATATAGGAAAACAGCTTTACCGGGCGGTGGGGCACATCCCCAATGCCATCCATGTCCAAATCATATCCTGAATAATTGCTCCAGTAGTTTCCTTCAAAGAGATTATCGTTTATGTTGCTGTTATAGGACAGGTCAAAAGAATTGTAAAGAAAATCATTCCCAAGGAACCTGTTGGTATAGCAGGCACCTAAAACTTTTACGGCCCACCCATTGCTAACGAACCGGTTTCCCTGATAAGTAATCCGGTTTGATCCTTCAATATTGATCCCGACTGTGTTTTCTTCAAAGAGATTGTCTATTATTTCTGCATCATTGATTTCCTTGAGCAGCATCCCGTAAGACGCAGGTCCCCAGTTTTTCCTGAAACGGTTCCCGGTCATGCGTATCTGCCTGGAGAACATGACGGCCACACCAGCACCATTGTTTTCAAAAAGATTATCCGTATACTGGTTGTTGTTGGAAAACATGAAATGCAGGCCATAACGTAGGTTTTTACGGCTTTCATTCCCCCGAATGCGTATGGTATCCGAAAATTCAAGATATATCCCGTCTCGGACACCTTCTATCTGGTTGTCCGTGACCAATATGTTATTGGAATACCAAAGATGAACCCCGTTGCCGGAATTGTATTCATCCCGGGCAATTCCCATAATTCGATTTCCTTTGACAATACCCTTAGAAGACTTTTCCAGAAAAATTCCAAAGAAAAGGTTCTCAAACCGATTTTCTTCTATCTGGAAATTACTACTTCGAACCACCCGGATGGCGGCATAGTCTGTGGTATAACTAACTCCGACATTCACAATAGCCAGCCCCTGGATACGGACATTATCGGAGACAATTCGAAAAATTTCTCCCTTTTCCTGCCCGTCTACTATTGGAAAGTCATCCCCAATCAGGCTTATAGGTTTGTCAATTAGGATATTGAACTCCTTGTAAACCCCTTTTTTGATTAAAAGTGTATCCTGATCTTCTGCCTGAGCGATGCCTTGCTTAATAGTCTTCACCTCACATCTATCACAGACTTCAATGATTCCGGCCTGGCACTGAGGTAGAATCATCAGCAGAGCCACAATCAAGAAGTAAATGCTATGTTTGGAGATCTGTATCATAATATACCGCCACTTCGTGCACTGAATCCCAATAGTACAAAAAGTACGGAGAAAAGTGTAACCGCAATGATATGGATTGCCAGAGGAATCAGTGCTTTCTTCGGGATTAGGAAAAACCGGGCATGTACTGCCAATAGAAGTGTCAGTATCATAAGGCCAAATTTCAATAAGATATGTCGGGTATAGTGGTCTTGCCAGCTTAGCTGAAAGAAATCCGGGGCGTACACCGTTGTGATATAGATCCCGGTAAGGATCAGGATTAGCAGGGCAGGCAACCCGATGGGTTCAAAGCGGGACTCGAACCATTCGATGATGCCGAAATTCTTATTTTTCAAAGCTTTTGGAAGGAAACCAATGGAGAGGATCAGATGGCCTCCTGTCCAGACAGTGGCAGCCAGAATATGGATGAAAATGATGCTTTTGAGGACCATTTCAGCGGATAATTAAGAATCTTGAATTTTCCCGAGCCTCTACCCAATGGGGCAATTCTTTGGGAAAGGAGAAATCTTCCAGGTGCTCCAGGAAGTAGGTTTTTCCCTGAATATGAAAGTCCAGGGCACCTTCCAGAACTATAAGGGTTGCCTCTTTGGGAGAGCTGTGTTCCGGGAGCACGGCTCCTTTTTCGAGCGTAATGCTCAAGATCTGCAGATCTTTATCCTTTAAAAGTTTTCGGACCTGTATTCCGTTTATAGGCTGGGTTTTAATTTGCTGGCCAATTTTGTACATTTCTTAATCTTTAAAACGATTTCTCATCTCCTGCCAGGAATAGAGTTCTCCTCCGTGTTTTTGTTGTGCTTCAATGGCTTCAATCTCCGTTTTAAATGCTGTCAGATACTCCCCCATCGGGCTTGGGATGCCTTCACTAACGAGATAGGTCGCCTCAGTCGCGTCTATCAATTCTCCGGGACCTGTATACCCGTTCACGAGGAATAAAGCAATGGACTTATCTTCCAGCCCCTTCATATAATTAAGCATACATTCCACGGCATCAAACTTAAACACCTTGCCTTTTCCCGTAACTATTTCTGAAGCATGTTGTTTATCTACTATGGTCATGCGACAGAAGTGGCAGGTATCCGATCCATAGGTAATAGGATCAGGCGCTATATTGCAACTGCCCATAAGCAGCAGTGCCAGAAATAGGAATGTAATATATGTTCTTATGATTTTCATGCTTGAATTCAAGAGTTTAGGCCTCAGTGGCCTTCAGGACCGGCTCTGTTTTGGAAGCCTTCCATCCAAAGTAGCCTGCAATCAAAATCAGGGTCATCCCCACAAACATCAACCAGGCACCTGCGGCGGGCATCGAAGTAACATCGAAGTTCAGCATTTTAACGTGACCTAATAGCGGTGGTTTATAGGACATCGGGCTACCATCCGGATTGGTCAGCTTCATAATGGCATTTGGATCAAGATTGGTCCCGTAATCCACCATCCATGCATTGAAGTCATACATACCAAGAACACCGAGAAGCGACATCAGCAGCAACCAGCCGAAGAACCATTTATAACTAACTTTTCTAAAAAATCCCAACAGGCCGGTAAGTACCCCTAAGGCTATCATTCCGCCAACTATGAGGGGAAAGGCACTGAATTCCCACATTTCCTCATCTTTCGGCAGGGTCCGCATCCCGATGTAATGGTTAAGGCCGTCAATGTTCTGAATATCAAATTCGCTTACCCCCCTTATCCCATCGATATGGATATTCATTCCAAGAGGCTCAGGGTATTGAGGGGCTCCCAGCATGATATTCCACAGGGGCAGGAAATATAATCCCAACAGGAATAAAGGGCCCAGGATCATTAGTATACTCGCTTTTTTCATGGTGCTTTAACTTGCGTTTGGTTCAGGTTGGAATAAGGAAGAGCGGGCAGGTTTTTACACAGCCCGCTCTTCCATTCTTATCCAATATACCTTAGAACCTGATTATTCTCCAACCGACCAGGACAATTCAATATTGGAATTAGTTGGCGATACCCTTACATATCCCTGCATTTCCTGGTGTAGTGCAGAGCAGAAATCAGTACAATAGAAAGGCCACACCCCTACTTTTTTAGGCTCCCAGACAGAGGTCTTGGTCTGCCCTGGCATAACCAGAATTTCGGAAGTATTCTGACCAATAATTGAGAAACCGTGGGGCACATCGAAATCTTGCTCCTGGTTGGTGATATGGAAATATACCTTATCCCCTACTTTGATTCCTTCTATATTATCTGGTGTAAAATGACTTCGTATGGTAGACATATAGATATGTACTTCATTACCTTGTCGTTCTACCCTTGCATCAGTTGGTCCTAAAGTTGCATACTCATGCTTGTTTTCATCCAATCTATATATTTTCTTGGAGTTGGGCTTCAACAATTCGGCTGGACAACCAGCAGCATAATGAGGCTCCCCGTGTGTTGGGAAATCATAAAGCAATTCCATCTTATCGCCTGAAATATCATAAATCTGAGCGGAATGCTCCATCTCAGGACCAGTTGGCAAATAACGGTCTTTAGTGATCTTATTCATCGCTACTACATACTTTCCAAAAGGTTTTCTAGAATTCCCTCCTGGAATCATCAAATGGCCCACAGAATAATAGGTCGGTTTCCTATCGATAACTTCCCAGGTACCCACGTTCCATTTAACAACTTCCGAAGAAATAAAGAAGGTAGTATAGGCATTTCCTTTTCCGTCAAACTCGGTGTGTAATGGGCCTAAACCGCCACTTTTAACAGTGCCTGCAAGAACCTCCTCAAAGTTGAGAATAGGAATGCCATAGGCCTCGCCATCAAATTTCTCACCTTCGATAGCAGCCAACATTTTATCAAATGAATGTACCGTAATATCTGCAGACAACTTACCACTACCAATAATATACTCGCCCGTCGGATTGACATCACAACCGTGTGGTGATTTAGGTGTAGGAAGGAAATATATAGACCCTGGCACCTTAGTTGGGTCTACTGTAATAACTTCTTTTTTCATGGTAGAAATTCCAGTATGGCTTTCCTCATCATATACATTATGTGCATATTCTGCTGGCATTTTGGTACCCCCTCCATTTTTTACATATTCCTCAATTTTCTGCCAGTTTACCGCTGCTATAAAATCCTTGTCATTCTGAGAAGCCATGACCTCCAGTAAAGAATTGGCCTCTTCCGTGTTATAGGTTGAGAAGAAGAACCATCCATGAGATTTACCGCGACCAGGATGCGAGAGATCATAGTTGAACCCTGGCATCAATACCTGGAATTCCAGATTCATTCGGCCATCTTCCGGTGCGACGCTAATAAAAGATAACGCCCCTTTGAAATTTCCCTTGTATTCATTGATCGGCATATCACGCTGAGGCACCGGCACAGAGAACCTGGTCCCTGCTACCACGTATTCAGTATTTTCCGTAATGAATGAGGAGCTGTGATTTCCAGCACTGTTGGGCACCTCGATGATTTCTTCCGTTTCAAAAGTACTCAGGCTTACCCTGGCAATACGTGGAGTGTTGTTTCCATTCACAAAAACCCATCTGCCATCTAGTTCTCCGTTGGTTTGCGAAATGTCCGGGTGGTGTAAATCATCCCAGGGAACAAACCCAAAAGAAGTGTTCAGCATTGGTTTTGTTTCTTCTGAATAACCATAGCCAGAGGTTGGAAACTGAGAGAATACAGGTATTTCCTTGAACATTCGTCCTGAAGGAAGTCCGTAGACCGTTAGGTTACCACTATACCCTCCTGAAAGGAAAGCATAGTATTCGTCTTGTTCACCAGGGGCTACATAAACTTTTTCTGCAGCGCTTGACGATAATGCCCCATTCGAGGATTTCCCCGCATCATTACAACTGGCAAAGACCAAAGCCAGTCCTAAAAGAGCAAGCGTAGAATATTTAATTTTTTTCATCGTGTTTATCATTGTTTTTAGTTGAATTGAATCATTCTTCTGCCGGTGGTAACATTACTTTGTCAACAACGTGTACAATGCCATTACCAGCTTTTACACTGGCTATAATCTTAGCCCCGCCTACATATACCTCACCATCTTTAACCTCAACGGCTACACTCTGGTCGTTGGCCTGGCCCAGTTTTTTAAACTTCATTATTAACTCCTTGCTATAATTACCCGGTGTTACATGATACTTTAATATGTTGGCCAGAGCATCTTTGTTTTCAGGTTTTAAAAGATCGTCCACGGTCCCTGCAGGTAAGGCATCAAATGCCGCATTGGTTGGCGCAAACACCATCAAGGGTCCTGCGTTAACCAGTGCATTTTCAAGATCAGCAGCTTGTACTGCGGCTACAAGTGTAGTGTGGTCCGGAGAGCCAATAGCAATATTCAAAACATTAGGAGTAGACCCATCATCTTCAATAAAGGCCTGGCCTTGTTCTTTTGCTTCCGAAGTTGTTGGGGTGGAAGAGGTGTTCGTAGTTCCTGTTTTGGCCTCATTTTTACAGCCGACAAAAAATACCAGCAAGAAAAATGTCCCCAAAAACAATCCCATTTTGGTTGTTGTTTTCATATACATATTAATTATAGGGTTCTAAAATATTCCAGCACAGCCCTTGCTTGTTCTTCGGTAAGCCCCTGATTGGCCATTGGGGAACCGTTAAATTCTACCAGCAATTCTTTGGCCAGCGGATCATCCTTTACCATTTTTTCGGGTACCAGGATCATGTTCATAACCCATTCAGGGCTTCTTCTTTCCAGAATACCATTAGGCGCCGGGCCTATGAATTTTTTGCCAATGCGGTGACAGGCCAGGCACAACTGATCGTAGACCTTTTTCCCCTGAGCCGCCATTTCAGTATTAATTTCTTCATTAAGCGACAGTGAAGTTATGGGTCCGACCCCTTTATTGTCGAGGGTAACCCGCTCGGAAGCTTTGGTTCCGGGGGTTTCGGTTACAACCGTCTTTTCGGTTTCAGCCTTTTGCCGATCTATGGTGAAGCCATCTTTCTTCTTCTCCTCCTTACTTCCGCATGATAACATAAGAACGGCACAAGCCGTAGCTATAATCTTAATTGAGATTTTCATATAAATTTGCTTAGAATTTAGTGTCAAAAATACCGGGCAGTACGTTTACATAATATGATTTATATCATATTTCGGACAAAAATGTCCTTTTAATTTGCAACCCTAAAATACACCCTGACAAATGCTCAGTAACTCTTCAAAATATGCCCTTAAAGCTGTGATATACCTGACCTTACATACCGATGATACCCGTAAGATGACGGTAAAGGAAATAAGTTCGCATATACAGGTGCCCCAGGCCTACGTAGCCAAATTACTGCAGGATTTGTCCAAGCGTGATTTAATCTCATCCACCCGTGGCCCCAAAGGAGGGTTTTATGTAAATGAGACCAATAAATCATTACCCATTTCAAGTATCGTCTATGCGGTAGAGGGTAGAAAACAATTCAGTTCATGCCTTCTGGGCCTGGAAGATTGTGATGAGGAGAAACCCTGTCCTGTTCACCATCGGATAGTTTCTTCCCGCAGCCGTTTTTTAGAAGTACTAGAAAAAACTTCAATTGCTCAATTAGCGGGTGACCTGAAGGCCAAGAAAGCCTTTCTGCAATAGTTAGTATATATAAAAAAGGGAAGTTATTAGCTTCCCCTTTTGATTCATGATTTATATTGGTCCTGTTAAATTTTAAACGTAATTACCGGAATCTTAGAATGATTGGCAATATCCTCGCCTATGCTGCCCATAAAGAAGTGGGATAAGCCTTTCCTACCGTGGGTAGGGATACTCACCACATCCGCTTTGACTTTTTCAGAAAAATTCAACACCCCTTTTTCTACACTGTAGTCGTTATAGATATTAACCTTAAGATCAGCTCCGGCTTTTTCCATAAATCTGGCTATTTTCTCCCGGGCATCCGGGTTACTCAGGAAGTTATCTCCCGGGGTATTGATATATACCAAATGGAAATCAGCATTGAGTTTCTTCGCAAAATCATGTGCTTTATGGAAGGCGCCCACACTTTCTTCCTTAAAACCACAGGCAAATACAAACGTATCCACCTTGAAATCTTCCAGATCATCCTTGATCACCAATACGGGTATCTGGGCATGACGCACTACTTTTTCGGCATTGGACCCTACAAATATCTCCTTCAGTCCGTCACTACCATGTGATCCCATAACGATAAGATCAGCCCCGTGTCTTTGTACCACGTCATTCACCTCACCAAATACCTTGAAGTGCTTAATAATGGGGCTGATTTTTTTGACTCCCTTCAAATAAGGCTTGTCCAGAAAATCCTTGATCCGCTTTTCAGCAAGTTTCAAAAGGAAAACGGTTTGTTCCGGGTGAAATCCTTCAGAGGAAGAGATCATGGCTTCGTTTAGCTCCAGCATATGCAGGGCCAGTATTTCAGAGTTGTGCTTTTTCGCAAGTGATGCGGCGACCTTTAAGGCATATTCTGACTGTTCGGAAAAATCTACAGGAACGATTATCGTTTTCATGATACAGGATTTTAAAGTTAATATACCACTTTTAAATGGTCATGGAAAATAGTTGCGTCTGGGGTGCTTTCCGCTGCATGCGCAGGTCAAAAGCCATACAAATGTTACGAATAAAGGGTTTCCCCTTCTCCGTGACGATCAATTCGGTTGGTGAGATGGTCACCAGTCCGTCCTGTTCCATTTCCCCTAATCTTTCCAAAGCATGCTCAAGTTCCGGGAATTGCTGATCCTTCTGTTTCCAACTGGTACGGAACCTGCACATTAAGTTTAGAATATGTTTTCGGATTATTTGGTCTTCTTCGGTTAGGATATGCCCCCGGTAAATCGGGATGATCTGGTTGTATACCAGGTGTTCGTATTCCTCCAGACTCTTAACATTTTGAGCAAAACTATACCAGCTGTCGCCAATACTGGAAACCCCCAAACCAATCATCAGCTGCGTTTTGGAAGTGGTATACCCCATAAAATTCCGATGTAAGCTGCCGGCTTCCATGGATTTGTAAAGACTGTCACTTTTCAGGGCAAAATGGTCCATTCCAATTTCTTCATAGCCTGCCTCCATGAGGAGTTTCCTGCCCCACTCATACTCGTGTTGTTTCTCCTCCGGGCTGGGGAGGTCTGATTCATTAAATCCACGCTGACCACTACCTTTTACCCAGGGAACATGAGCATAGCTGTAAAATGCTATCCGGTCGGGCATAAGGGATTTGGTCATGACCACTGAAGCTTCCACATGGCTAAGGTGCTGATAGGGAAGGCCGTAGATCAGGTCGTGCCCCACAGAAGTATACCCAATTTCCCGTGCGGTATCCGTAACATGTTTCACGTTGTCATAAGGTTGGATACGATGGATGGCCTGCTGGATTGATTTACTGTAATCCTGTATCCCGAAACTCACCCGCCTGAACCCAAGGTCATAAAGTACCTGCATGTGCTCGCGTGTGGTATTGTTTGGATGTCCCTCAAAACTGAATTCGTAATCTTCTGCGCGATCCGCACTACGGAATATACCCGCAACCAGCATTTTAAGGTGTTCTGCCGAAAAAAAAGTTGGAGTACCCCCGCCAAAGTGCAGTTCCTTAATTACCGGACGGGAACCAAACAAATCGCAGTATAAGCTCCATTCCCTGAGTACCGTCTTTATGTAGGGCATTTCAAGCTCATGCCTTTTGGTAATCCGTTTGTGGCAGCCGCAAAACGTACATAAGCTTTCACAAAAAGGCAGGTGAATATATACGCTTATCCCCTGCTCCTGATTGCTCTCATCAAAACTTGCTTTGAGCGTTTCTTTCCACTGCTTGCCAGAAAACGTATCCAGATCCCAGTACGGCACTGTTGGATAGCTGGTATAACGGGGACCCGGGACATTGTATTTGGAAATTAAACTGGGCATATCTAGCAGTTTCTAACAAAGCTAGTTGCTTTAGGTACTCAAAAAAATGATAAAAATCAGTTTATACAACCGACAAAACGGGCAAAATCTCGAATGCTTTCGGTTAAATTGTCCGGTAAAACCTATTTTTGCATGCGTAAATTGAGCATATGACACTTTTACTGATGGCTGCCGGAAAAGGTAGCAGATATGGAAAGCTAAAGCAGTTTGACGGCCTTGGGCCCAGGGAAGAATTCCTGATGGAGTTCAGCATCTACGATGCGCTGCAAAATGGTTTCGACCATATTGTGGTAATTACCCAAAAAGATAATGTAGATTTTTTAAGAAATTACCTGGAACCCAGACTTCCTGAGGGCATTCAACTGGATGTTCTCGCCCAGCAGCTCGATGATCTCCCGGAAGGAATTTCCTTTGAAGGGGAACGGGCAAAGCCCTGGGGAACGGCACATGCCGTCTGGACAGCCCGTGAAGTGATCAACAATCCCTTTGTCGTGATTAATGCGGATGACTACTACGGCAAAAATGCCTATCAGAACGCAGCGGAATTTATTGCAGAAAATAACGGTCAGAATACTTTTGGTTTGGTTGCCTATACCCTGAGAGATACCCTTTCCGAGTATGGTTCGGTTTCCCGTGGGGTTTGTGAACGGGATGGCCATCAATTGCTGTCGGTTGTGGAACGCACGAAAATAGAAAAACAGGATAAGAGCATTGTGGATACGGATTCCGGATTGCATTTTACAGGGGACGAACTGGTAAGTATGAATTTCTGGGTATGCCATCCATCGATCTTTGATCGTATAACCCAAGACCTCAAAAGTTTTATTGATGCAGGGGAAAACCTGGAGCGAGGGGAAATCTACCTGCCATTTGTCATTCAGGCCATGCTTAAGGAAGAAGAGGCAAAAGTAGCCGTAATCCCATCGGAAAGCATGTGGTTTGGGGTAACCTATATGGACGACAAAGAGAAGGCCATGGCTAAATTACAGGAAATGACCCAGGCAGGTGGCTACCGGAGTCCGCTTTGGCCTACAGTAAAATCCTAAGCTTTATGTGATATGGGAAATGAGGAAATTAAGGCAGTGCTGCAAAACTTCCCCGTTCCCGTTGATCACATAGTAATCAAACCGTTAAGCCAGGGGTATATCAACCGCTCTTTTGTAATTGCGTATAAGGATTCCCCGGACTTCCTTCTGCAGCAAATCAACACAAAGGTATTTGCCGATGTAGAAGCGCTGATGGCGAATATGGTCAGGGCGTTACCTCACCTTAAAGCTCCCAATTATACAGGTCCTGAACTCGTCTACACCAAAAATGGAACCTCCTACCTGCAAACCAGAAATGGAGGTTGCTGGCGCCTGATGACCTATGTGCCCGACAGTGCCAGTTACCTGTATTGCAAGGATCTGAAGACCGCGGGGGAAGCCGGACGTATCCTCGGTCTGTTTCATAACCTAATGAGTAAGGCCAGGCCAACTGAATACCTGGAATTTATACCGGGATTCCACTCGCTGGAGCTTCGGAAAAGGCAATTCGATTTGGCGCGGGAGGAAGCCACACCGGCCAGAAAGCGTAAGGCCAAAAAGGCTATAGCTTACGCACAGAACACAGCCGAATCCCTGCTATCCTGGCAGGACGTTTCTGTTCCCCTGAGGGTCTGTCATAACGATACCAAAATGAGCAATATCCTGTTTTCAAAAAAGGAAGGAAAGGCCTTATGCCTTGTGGACCTGGATACCCTGATGCCTGGATATTTCCACTGCGATTTCGGGGATGCGCTGAGAACCGTGGTCAATCCGGCTCCTGAAGACGAAAAAAACCTGGATAAAATCTCCTTTAACCGGGCCTACTGTGAGGCGTTTGTGTCGGGATTGAGTAGCGTGGGACCTTTGCTGTCACGGCAAGAAATCGAACACCTGCCTTTCGGGGCCCAACTAATGCCATTCCTGCATGGCCTTCGGGCCCTAACAGATTTCCTTATGGGCGATGTCTACTACCAGGTCTCGTATCCCGATCAAAACCTTGACCGATCGCTTAGCCTATTCCGGTTTGCTGCACTGGCAAAGGAAGAAACTCCCTATCTTAAGGAAGTAATCCAAAAGTATTTGGGTTAATGTTTATTTAAATGCCTGATGCCCGGTTATATCTGCCCCGGTGATCAGGAGGTGGATGTCATGTGTGCCCTCGTAGGTAATCACCGATTCGAGGTTCATCATGTGTCGCATAATGCTGTATTCCCCCGTGATTCCCATTCCACCCAGTACTTGTCTTGCCTCCCTGGCAATGGCAATGGCCATTTCCACATTGTTTCGTTTTGCCATTGAAATCTGGGCCGTTGTAGCCCTGCCTTCATTTTTGAGTTGCCCCAAACGGAAGGCCATCAACTGGGCCTTGGTAATTTCGGTGATCATTTCGGCCAGTTTTTTCTGCTGCAATTGTGTGGCTGCAATGGGTTTGCCAAACTGTACACGTTCTTTGGCGTATCGCAGGGCGGTATCATAACAATCCATTGCTGCACCTATGGCCCCCCAGGCAATACCATATCGCGCTGAATCCAGACAACCCAGTGGAGCCCCCAGCCCATTTTTGCCCGGCAGGAGGTTTTCCTTGGGAACCTTTACATCATCAAAGATGAGTTCCCCGGTAGCGGATGCACGAAGCGACCATTTGTTATGAGTTTCTGGGGTGGAAAAGCCTTCCATCCCCCGTTCTACGATCAGGCCATGGATCCTTCCCTCCTCATTTTTAGCCCAGACAATGGCGATGTCGGCGAAGGGTGAATTGGAGATCCAGAGTTTAGCCCCGTTAAGGAGGAAATGATCCCCCTTGTCTTTAAAATTAGTAACCATACCGCCCGGATTGGATCCGTGGTCGGGTTCGGTAAGACCAAAACAACCCATGAGTTCCCCTGTGGCCAGTTTGGGCAGGTATTTCTTCCGCTGCTCTTCTGTTCCATAGGTATAGATAGGATACATCACCAGAGAAGATTGGACAGAAGCCGTGGATCTGACACCACTATCGCCTCTTTCAATTTCCTGCATGATCAGCCCATAGCTGATCTGGTCCAGCCCTGCTCCCCCGTAATCCATAGGAATATAGGGTCCAAAGGCCCCGATTTCCGCCAGGCCGTTCAGGATTTGCGTTGGAAATTCGGCCTTTTGGGCAAATTCTTCAATTATTGGGGATATGTCGCGCTTTACCCAGCTACGGGCAGCGTCCCGTACTAACTTGTGCTCTTCACTTAAGAGGTCATCCAGGTTGAAATAATCAGGGGCTTCGAACAGGTCGGGTTTCATACCGTAAAGTTTTCGACAAAGGTACTTAATGCGGTCATATCAACCAATGGAGCGGGATACAATTTAAGGGATTAAGCATGATCAGGGCAGCAACTGTTCAGGAATTCAGAAACTGACTAAGCAGGCTGTGAAAATGGTGCACTCCCTGTTCACGTGTTGGAGAAAATCTTCCGGTGTTGTAATAGCGTGACTGAATGCCTTTTTGAACGCCTTCCACCACTTCTTCATCCTCCAGCTCAACCTTATCCAGGACAGAACCCGCCCCTTTATCCAGTTTAGAAGCATCGTAAACATAGCTCAGGAAGGTCACTTTGGTGCTGTTAATACTCCGGGGTTCCACGAGGTTTACAGATAGTCCCCAGGGGTAGAAATTAAACATCATATTGGGAAACACCCAGAAGTAATAGGCTGCGATGGACTTCCCGTAATCCATATGTCCCTCCGGGAAATCAAATACCTCTTCGGTCCCTTCGGCATAGCCCACCTGAAGGTTAGTGTGCGGATATAGGACTGTTTCATAAGCCCCATAGTCCAGTACTTGATTCAGGTCTTCATGAACAAAGGGAATATGGAATCCTTCCAGGTAATTGTCGCAATACAACGCCCAATGGGCTTTGACATCGTAGCTTTTTGAACGGGAAGGATCCAGCCTAAATTTTTGCAGGGGCATAAACCCGATACGTTCATCCATAGCCTTAAGTACGGGATCAAAATCAAAAGCCGGCTCCAGGGCAGTAAAAAGAAAGGGACCCCACTTTTTTAGTGGGAAAGCAGGCAGGTGATCACAGCTACGCGGAAAACCTTCTGCTTCCTCGAATTCTGGCATATGTTCAAATTTGCCTTGCAGGTTGAAGCGGCGGCCGTGGTAGCGGCAGATCAGCTTTTTTGTTTTCCTGGCCTTCCCAACTACGAGATTGCCACGGTGGGTGCAAACATTGCTCAGGCAACTAAATTGGTTTTCTCCATTCCTCGTTAATAACATAGGCTCATCCAAACAGGACGGCAGTAATTGGAAAGGATGGGTATTGCGTTCACCAGATACCAAAGAATCGTCCCCAACCCAATGCCAGGATTTTAAAAACACTTTCTCTTTTATAGACTCGTAAGCCTCCGGGTCCCGGTAAAACGAAGCAGGAAGGGTCTCGGCCTTTTTTATTTGGGGATCTACATGATATTTGGCATTCACAATAGGAAATCTTTGTACATTTAAAAGTATTGAAATCTTTTGAAAGCACTTGGCCTCGGAAAAACAAATTGTAAAACCAAAAGAAATAGGCCTCTGGATCAGCACCTCCCTGGTGATCGGGAATATGGTTGGCGCCGGGGTTTTTTTATTGCCCGCAGCTTTGGCAGCCTATGGGGGTATCAGCCTCGTAGGCTGGCTTTTTTCTTCCCTTGGGGCAATTGTTCTGGCCCTGGTTTTTGGAAGACTTAGTAAAATGTTCCCAAAAAAGGACGGAGGACCCTATGCCTATTCCAAACTGGGATTTGGCAGTTTTGTGGGGTTTTTAGTGGCCTGGGGATACTGGATATCCATATGGATTGCCAATGCTGCCATTGCCATCGCCTTTGTTGGGGCACTCAGTGTCTTCTTTCCCATTTTGGGCAAGAATCCGGTAGCAGCGGTTTCCGCAGGATTAGGGGCAATCTGGTTCCTGACCTGGGTAAATTCAAGGGGAGTCCGGGAGACAGGTATCATGCAATTGATCACTACAATTTTAAAATTACTGCCCCTGTTGATTATCATTTTAGGTGGCTTCTTCTTTTTTAACCCGGAACATTTCTTTCCTTTCAACACCAGTGGGGAAAATGATTTCAGGGCAATTGCACTAACCGCGACCCTCACCTTTTACGCCTATGTGGGTTTTGAAAGTGCCACTATCCCTGCCGGAAATATCAAGAATCCCGAAAAAACAATTCCCAGGGCTACCCTGCTGGGAACTGGCCTCACAATGCTCTTTTATATATTGAGTACCGTCGTAGTTATGGGGATGATCCCCATGGAAACCCTGGCTGCTTCTCCGGCTCCTTTTGCCGATGCCATGGAAATCATGTCCGGGAAATGGGGTAAATATTTTGTTGCCGGGGGCGTGGCTGTAGCAGCATTTGGAGCCTTGAATGGCTGGATTTTGGTACAGGGGCAAATTGCCCGGGCCACTGCTATTGATCACTTATTCCCGCTTATTTTCAAAAAGGAAAACAAAAAAGGGGCACCGATATACGGCATTATTATTGGCAGCCTGCTTTCTTCCGGCCTGATGCTCATGAATTTCAGCGACGGTCTCGTTGAACAATTCCGTTTTATGATTCAATTGAGCACCTTGTGCTGCCTGGTCCCTTATTTATTTTCTACGGCAGCCTATGTACTCCTGGCTCTAAAGAAAGCGACCAAGGGTAAAAATCCCATTTTTATCCACCTCCTGGGCGGCCTGGCATTTTTATTTTCATTCTGGGCCATTTATGGTGCCGGGGAAGCCGTTGTTTTTTCCGGATTTCTCCTGCTCATGGCCGGTGTCCCAATTTATGTTTGGCTTAAAATCAGTTCAGAGAAACCCTAATAAAATACGATGCCTGTTACCTGCCAATCTGAATATCTTCCATTAACAGAAGTAATGCTTAATCCTGTCCGTAATGCATTTCAAAATCCCAATAAAATAAGTCAGGAATGGAAAGGGCTGCACTACCTATCAGCACCCCAGTGGGAAAACGCCCTTAAAGAATCCGATGCGTTTGAGAAATTGCTCCGGCAGGAAGGAATACGCATTCAGGAATTCCCAAAATCCCATAATCTCTCGCTGGATGCCCTCTATTGCCGGGATGCAAGCATAACCACCGATCACGGTATCATCCTATGTAATATGGGCAAGCCTGCCCGAAGTCCCGAACCCGAAGCAATGCACAACTACTTCGTGGAGTCTGGAATCTCCATTCTAGGGAGTATAAAGGCCCCTGGTACCCTGGAAGGCGGTGATGTGGCCTGGCTGGATACCAAAACCCTAGCCGTAGGCCTGGGTTACCGAACCAACCTGGAGGGAATAAGGCAATTAAAAAAGCTTCTAAAACCTTATGAAATTGAAGTGGTGGTGGCCGACCTTCCCCATTACCGGGGCCCTTCCGATGTCTTTCACCTGATGTCGATTCTGAGTCCTGTGGATAAGGACCTGCTGGTTACCTATTCTCCCCTCATGCCCATACGGTTCAGGAATTACCTGCTGGATCGGGGATTTAGTCTGGTTGAAGTCCCGGAGGCCGAGTTTGATTCCATGGGCTGCAATGTACTGGCGCTTTCACCCAGGAAATGCCTTATGGTACAGGGAAACCCGATAACCGAAGAGCGGTTAAAACAGGCCGGTTGTACCGTGCTTACCTATTCCGGGGAGGAGATCAGCGTTAAAGGCGGAGGTGGGCCTACCTGCCTTACCCGTCCGCTCGCACGAACATTCAAGCGAATTACATTTTGAGGTAAAAATCCCGTGTCAAATTGATATACTCGGGGGTATAAACATGCCTGGCCAGTTCAATGACCAGCTCTTCATATTCACATGAGTTTTCACCAAATTGAAATTCCAAAAAACTCCTTTTGATTTCCGTTCCGGGATTTCCCCTTACCTGCAAAATCTTACTTGGGAATAGTCCCATGGGCTCTGCAAGAGCAATAAAGCCCGGGGCTTGCTTGTGGGGTATGACCACAACAAATTTCCCGCCGGGTGCAAGCAATTTTGTCACTCCCTTAAGTAATTCCGCAAAAGGCAGGGATTGGGATTGCCGGGCCTGGTCCCTGGCCTGGTCCCCACTGGAAGGTGTTTCGATATGGAACGGCGGATTGCTAACAATAAGGTCGTACTGCTCCTCCACTTCCTGAACGTAATCCTGTAAGGAAGCGTGGTAACAAAAGAGACGATCTGCCCAGGGAGAGGCTTCGAAATTGGACACGCATTGTTCAAAGGCTACTTCCTCTACTTCCAGGGCATCAATAAGTTCTGCATTACATCGTTGGGCAAGCATCAGCCCTACCAGACCGGTCCCGGCACCAATATCGAGAATGGAAGCCGGCTTATGGGCCACAGAAGCCCAGGCGCCTAATAAGACACCATCTGTCCCTACCTTCATGGCACATCGGTCCTGATGCACCGTAAATTGTTTGAATTTGAATGGCCTGGCTTTCATCCCAGATAAAGGTCGACTAAACCCTCAGGGGCAGTCACGTGAATTGTCTTTTTCTCCCGATCTACCTTCTGGATGATATCATCATTAATGGGAATAAGTAGTTTCTTCCCATCTTTTTCGGCTTCAATGAGTACCTGTGCAACGCTGTCGTTTACCCCTTTAATGATGCCGATGTCCCCATGGACGGAATCGATAAGACTAAAGCCAGTTATTTCGTGGTAATAAAACTTGTTTCCTTCCAGTTTGGGGAGGAATTCCAAGGGTAAATACAATTCCGAACCGATTAATGCAGAGGCCCCCTGCTCATCGTCGACCTCTTCGAATTTAATGCGAAGCAAGCTTGATTTCTGGAGGCTGCAGCGTGCAATAAAAAAAGGAACCAGGCTGTTCCTTCTCGAAACAAACACTGATTCCATATTTTCGTATTCTTCGGGTTCGTCTGTATCTAACTTCACCAGCACTTCCCCCTTGTAGCTGTACTTTGCAACAATTTTGCCCAGGTAGAAACAGGCTTCCTTACGCATGGTGTTGCCAGCCTCTATTCTTTCTCAGCTGATTCCTCAGGAGCAGCAGTATCTTCTTCTTTAGCAGCTTCAGCGGCTGGAGCTTCTTCTTCAGCAGGAGCAGTTTCCTCGGCTTCAGGAGCTTCAGCGGCAGGAGCTTCGGCTTCAGGAGCTTCAGCGGCAGGAGCTTCAGCTTCGGCTTCAGGAACCTCGGCGGCCGGTGCTTCTGCTTCAGGAGCTGCTTCGGCAACTTCTTCAGTTTTAGCTTCAGGAGCAGCTTGTTCAGCTTCACCTTCTGGTGCATCAACAGCCTGGGCTTCCTCAGCTGTTGCTTCGGCTACTGCTTCTGCTTCCGCCTCCGCAGCTGCCTGGGCGCGCTTCTCGCTAACCTCTTTTTCGGCTTCAAGGGCTTTTGCTTTTGCATCTGCCTTGGCCTTATCAAGGCTACTGGCTTTGTTCGCTATGGCTTTTTCTTTTTCCGTTACCCAAGCCTGGAATTTGGCTTCTGCCTCTTCTTCAGTGAAAGCACCTTTCTTAACACCACCCAACAGGTGATGTTTGAGCATAACTCCCTTGTAAGAGAGGATCCGCTTGGCTGTATGGGAAGGTTGAGCCCCATTTTCCAACCATTTTACAGAG
>JABDRK010000379.1 GCA_013041785.1 Eudoraea sp. | reverse complement strand
CAACAAAGACACCATCTATTTGGTTGAATCCGTTATTCCGTGCATAAGGGGTGTCCAATCGTGGGGATTTAATCCCCAGGATACCTTTCAGGACATTCCCGTATTCCAGAATATCCTCAACCACCTTTTTCGCAATATTACTGGGGACTGCAAAGGAATACCCAATATAAGAACCGGTTTGTGAGGTTATTGCCGTATTGATCCCGATAAGGTTGCCTTCAGTGTTTACCAGGGCACCCCCGCTGTTCCCGGGGTTAACAGCTGCATCGGTTTGGATAAAAGACTGGTTAGACCCTCCCAGGGCTCTTGCCTTGGCACTTACAATACCCGCCGTAACCGTGGAGGTAAGATTAAACGGATTCCCAACAGCAAGTACCCATTCTCCAATGCGCACGTTATCCGAATCTCCAAAAGCCAGATAGGGCAATTTGTCTTCGGTTTCGATTTTAATGAGGGCAATGTCTGTTGTTGGATCCGTTCCTACTACCTCGGCTTCATAGGTCTTGTTGTTGTTTAGCGTGACATTGAGTTCTGTAGCCTTCGCGATTACATGGTTATTGGTGACGATATACCCATCTGGTGAAATGATCACCCCGGAGCCCGTACCGATTTGTGCTTTTTGCTCCCGTTCATAACCGTAAAAGAAATCGAGTAGGGTACTAGGCCCTCTGTATATGGTTACGTTTTTAACATGAACCACGGCATTGACCGTCTTTTCCGCAGCCAGGGTGAAATCACCGGCTTCCATGACTGGTGAATTATTGTAAACCGGCATATTTCCCGTTTGAAATACAGGCATCTCACTATCTTCCGAGATAAATTCTACAGGCTGAGGTGCTATAAAAAGAGTGTAAGCTCCTAATGATATGGCCCCTCCCAGGATGGCCATCAATAACAAACTTCCTACTTTTTTCATGACAATTGATTTTATTCTATTTAATTATAAAATTAGGATTTTTCAAAGGCTCTGTTTTTGATTTAACTACATTTTAACTGTAAAAAATACCTTAAATAAAGTCCTATCTTTGTCCGGTAATGGAAACTAAAACACTTCCTTTTTATAAGTACCAGGGCACAGGTAATGATTTCATTATAGTGGACAACCGACAGCTCGTTTTCCCCAAAAATGATACCAAATTGATTGCGCGTTTGTGCGACAGAAAATTTGGCATAGGAGCAGACGGCCTTATGTTGCTTGAAAATGACGAAATGGCCGATTTTAGGATGGTCTATTACAACGCCGATGGCAGGGAAGGGAGTATGTGCGGCAACGGTGCCCGATGCCTGGTCGATTTCGCCCATTTTCTGGGTATCATTGAGCAAAATACCACCTTTATGGCAGTGGATGGACTACATACAGCCTCCTGGGGGCCGGATCAGGTCAGACTGCAGATGCAGGATGTATCTGAGATCAGAGAGAAACCCAATTACCTATTTTTGGATACGGGATCCCCACATCATGTTCAATTGGTGGCAGGAATTGAGGAATATAATATACCCCACGAAGGAAAACGCCTGCGATATGGCCTGTACGGAGAAACCGGGAGCAATATAAATTTTGTAGAGCCGTTGGAGGGGAACACTTTTGCTGTGCGAACCTATGAGCGGGGTGTGGAAGATGAAACGCTTTCCTGCGGAACTGGAGTAACCGCAGTGGCCCTGGCCATGCATCACCTTGGGAAGGCTACCAAGGAAGCGGTAAGACTTAAAACCAAAGGTGGCGAACTGGCGGTTTATTTTCGTAGGCAGGGAAAAGGATATACGGATATTACCCTCGAAGGCCCCGTTGAGCAAGTATTTAATGGAATTATAAGCGTTTGAAACTGGTTGGAGAACATATTTACCTCAGGGCGATAGAGCCTCAGGATTTGGACTTTCTTTATGAATTGGAGAACAATCCGGAAGTGTGGGAGGTCAGTGGTACCATTACCCCGTATTCCAGGCATGTGCTCAAGAAGTATCTGGACAATGCGCACAAAGACATTTTCGAAGCCAAACAACTCAGGCTTTGTATTTGTAACACGGCCGATAAAGTACTTGGACTTATAGACCTTTTTGATTTCGATCCTAAAAATAAGAGGGCAGGAGTGGGCATTGTTATAGCAGGCAAGGAGCACAGGGACAGGGGGGTTGGAACAGAAGCGCTTAACCTATTATGTGATTATGCCTTCCAAACCTTAGACCTCAGGCAGGTTTATGCACAGGTTGGAGAGCAAAACGAGGCCAGTATTCACGTATTTTCAAAATTGGGATTCCTAAAAGCCGGAAAGTTGGAAGAATGGGTTAGGTATGGAAATGAATTTAGAAACGTGTTAGTATTTCAAAAAATTAACCGCTGATGTATATCAAAAGGCTACTCCTGATCATTGTATTTCTCGGATTGGTGGGGGCAGGAACATTTGCCTACATGGTTTATGATTCCTTTTTTCTTCCAAATACCCGTTTTAATAATGAAGAAGCGTATATCTATATTCCTTCCAACGCAGATTTTTCAGAGGTAAAAGCACGCCTTGAACCCTTACTGGATGATCTTGAGGCTTTTGAAGCGGTTGCCAAACGTAAACAATATATCAGTAGGGTAAAACCCGGTAAGTATGTGCTTCGCAATGGCATGAACAACAATGAAATTATCAATGCTCTGCGTATCGGGAATATACCTGTAAAAGTATCCTTTAATAATCAGGAAAGCCTGCCCCTGCTCGCCGGGCGGATATCGAATCAGATCGAGGCAGATAGCATTTCCCTGCTAAAGGCCATGCAGGATACGGCATTCCTCAGGGAACAGGGACTCCCAGCCGATGCTGCCCTGACCATATACCTGCCGAATAGTTATGAATTCTACTGGAATACCAGTGCGCTGGAATTTCGGGAAAGGATGCTGCAGGAGTACAAGCGTTACTGGAACACGGAGCGTATTCAAAAAGCTGAAAACAAGGGACTTACACCTGTTCAGGTGATTTCTCTGGCTTCCATTGTTCACAAGGAGACCAGTAAGGTGGAAGAACGGCCCAGGGTAGCAGGGGTCTACCTGAACCGTCTTAAACGAAAGATGCTATTGCAGGCTGATCCTACGGTGATCTTTGCCATTAAAAAGGAATCCGGAAACTACGACACCGTAATAAAGCGCGTACTCTATCGGGATTTAGCTCTGGATTCTCCCTACAATACCTATCGGTACCCTGGAATTCCCCCGGGACCTATCGCCATGCCCGATATATCGGCTATTGAAGCTGTTTTAAATGCCGAAAAACACGATTTCCTTTATTTTGTGGCCGATGTGGAAGCTTTCGGTTATCATAAGTTTGCAAAAACCCTTTCGCAGCACAATCGCAACAAAGTGCAGTACGTCCGATGGCTCAACGGACAAAATGTCAACCGGTAAGGCAGTTATCGGATATTTCCTACAACAGAGCCAAAAAGCAGCTAACTTTAGCATAATTTTGGGACAAATTTTGAAATCTGCCGTATCTTTGTAGGGTGAAATTTAAGCAGGTCGGATTTTTGACTGTAAGTCTTAAGAAAACACCTATATGAAAAGATGGATAAGCACAATCGGTCTGCTTACCATGATTTTTATTTTAGCGGGTTTCGGTTTTCAGTCGGCGAATAAGCCGGTTGAAGTGCCCGAGATGCTAAAAGTAAAGGAACCTACTTTGGTTTTGTATCCCAAAAACAGAACCACCTCCCAAACTAACTTGGTAATCCCTCCATTTATTGGTAGCTCTTACATTGGTTTTAAGGAAGCCCTGGCTTTTAAAGAGTCTCAGGGGAACTACTTTATCACAAATACACTCGGCTACCTTGGGAAATACCAGTTTGGTATTGGTACTTTGCAGTTGATGGGTGTCTATAACGCCACCCAGTTCCTGAATGATCCCGGGTTACAGGAAGAAGTGTTCCGCACGAACATAGCCCGTAACAAGTGGATTCTCAGAAGGGACATCAACCGTTTTGTAGGTAAAAAAATCAAGGGAGTGGAAATTACAGAATCCGGGATCCTGGCTGCGGCCCACCTTGCTGGTCCAGGTAATGTAAAAAAATATCTGAGGTCATACGGTACTTTGGATGTAAAGGACGCTTATGGTACTTCGATAACAGATTACATCAAAAAGTTTTCAGGTTATGATGTGTCTACCGTATTGCCACAGCGCAATCCCAAAGTATAATCAAATGCAATGATAATTGAAAGCCCTGTTTTGCAGGGCTTTTTTTATGCCTGAATGATAAAGATGGCAGGTCTCTTATGTAAATCCGGGAGTTTCCGCTGTTTCCATTCGGTAACTGTACACGTGGTAACGAGCTCTGTGGGTAAACTGAGATCGCAGGCAATACATAACAGGGTTTCGCCGGAAAGCGACTTTAAAAACTCTGCCAGTAGTTTGTCGTTTCGGTAAGGGGTTTCAATAAAAATTTGAGCCTGCCCGGTATTCCGTGAATGTTTTTCTATACTTCGAATCGCTTTTTTACGGTCAGAGGTTTCGATAGGCAGATAGCCGTTAAAAGCGAAAGATTGGCCATTCAAGCCACTGGCCATTAATGCCAGAATTATAGAAGAGGGCCCCACCATGGGAACCACCCGGATATTGAGTTTGTGTGCAAGCAATACCACATCCGCCCCGGGATCTGCGATCCCCGGACAGCCGGCCTCGGAGAGGATACCTACATCAAACCCTTGCCGGCAGGGTTCAAGAAAAGAGGGAAGGCTTTCGGGATCCGTAAACTTATTCAGGAGTTGAATATTTAAATCGGGCTGGGACTTTCTCGGACTAACCTTTTTTATAAACCTACGTGCAGTCTTTTCATTTTCAACAATGTAATGATCAATGCCTTCAATAGTTCTTTTGATAGATATCGGTAGTACCTCCAGGGGCTCATTATCCCCCAAAGTGGTTGGAATCAGGTATAAAAAACCGTGCGATTCAGGTGTAGCCATAATATCCTATTTCAAGCGTTCTGCCAGTACATTGCATGCATTATCCAGGAGTTGGTAGACATGATCAAAACCCGATTCCCCTCCGTAATACGGATCAGGGACCTCTTCGTAATCAAGGTTAGTTTCTTCAAGTATGAGTCTGACCTTCCGAATATGGGATTCCTGTTGGGCTAGTTCCAGTACATCCTGGTAGTTGCTTTGATCCATAACAAAGATGTGATCAAAACGATCAAAATCCTCAATGACAAATCTTCGGCATCGTTGCTGGGAAATATCAATCTGGAATTTTCTGGCTATGGCAATAGAACGGTCGTCCGGAGAACTTCCCACATGATAACCGGCCGTTCCTGCGGAATCTACCAGTATACGGGAAGGATCTACCTTTGATTTAAGAATACCTTCGGCCAATGGCGATCTGCAGATATTCCCTAGACACACCATTAGGACTTTTATTTGCATTTTGAAATCAGGAGAATTTTTTAGTTAAATCCTCAATATATTTACGGAATTGCTTGTCTGTTTCTGCAAGATTATCAACCGTTTTACAAGCATGAAGCACCGTAGCATGATCTCGTTTTCCAATTTGAGATCCAATGCTTGCCAGGGACGCCTTGGTGAATTTTTTGGCAAAGAACATGGCTAATTGACGGGCCTGTACAATATGTCGCTTTCGGGTTTTGGATTGTAAGGTGGCTACATCCATCTCGAAATAATCCGAAACGACTTTTTGGATGTAGTCTATGGATACTTCCCGCTTGGTATTTTTAACAAATTTTTCGACTACCTGCCGGGCAAGGTCAAGGGTTACCTCTTTCTTGTTAAAAGAAGACTGGGCAATCAGAGAAATAACCGCACCTTCCAGCTCCCGGATATTACTTTTGATATGTTTGGCAACATATTCTATAATCTCGTCGGGCATCTCCACACCATCCCGATATAATTTATTCTTGAGGATGGATATCCGGGTTTCATAATCCGGACTCTGTAATTCGGCCGAGAGTCCCCATTTGAAACGCGAAAGTAATCGTTGCTCGATATCCTGCATATCAACCGGCGCCTTGTCCGACGTAAGAATTACCTGCTTGCCATTTTGATGCAGGTGGTTGAAAATATGGAAGAAAACATCCTGAGTCCCGGACTTCCCTGAGAAAAACTGAACGTCATCAATAATCAGCACATCAATAAGCTGATAGAAATGTATAAAATCGTTACGGGTATTCTTTTTTACAGATTCAATATACTGCTGGGTGAATTTCTCAGCAGAAATATACAATACCGTTCTTTCCGGGTATTTATCCTTGATTTCCACACCAATAGCATGGGCTAAATGGGTTTTTCCAAGACCAACACCTCCAAAGATCAATAGTGGGTTGAAAGAAGTACCCCCGGGTTTATTCGCCACTGCCAGTCCCGCAGACCGGGCAAGCCGGTTTGAATCTCCTTCCAGGAAATTCTCAAAATTATAACTGGGATTGAGCTGAGACTCTATCTTTATATTCCGGATTCCCGGGATTACAAAGGGATTCTTTAATTCTGGGTTTTTTGACTTTATGGGTACATCCATCTCCTGAGGTGAAACCTGTCCGCGATTGGCACTGGGTATTTTTTCGGTAAAGGGTTCCCTATTGCCATAGGTGTTTTCCATTTTGATGATGTAGACCAACTTGGCAGTTTCTCCAAGCTCTTTGGTTAGGGCTACCTTAAGTAATTTGACATAGTGTTCTTCCAGCCATTCATAGAAAAATTTGCTTGGAACTTCTATGCTGAGTACATTGTCGGAGAGCTTTACGGGCTTTATTGGTTCAAACCAAGTTTTGAATGCCTGCGGTTGGATATTATCCTGGATAAATGCCAAGCAATTTTTCCATACGGAATTAGCAGTAACACTCATTATAAAAAATTCCCGTTAGCGTTGGTTAGTGACTAAAGTTAGCTGGTCAAAAAAGGAGCTTGAGAAGCCCCTTAACAGATGGACAAATATGTGAACAAAAAAGCTAAAAAAAAATCAAAAACCATTGAATTTATAGTTTTTTTTTTGCATGTTCTACCCCCCTTTTTCGATACCTCTTAAATATATAGTTTTTAACCGAATTAACCATGATAATAAACGAAATTTCTTTTCGAATTCGCTACGGGGAAACCGATCAAATGGGAATTGTTTACCACGGGAATTATGCGCAATATCTGGAGATGGGAAGAATAGAGTGGTTGAGATCTCTGGAAATTTCTTACAAAACCATGGAAGAATCCGGGGTGATCCTTCCGGTGATATCACTTCAGATAAATTATAAGAAATCAGCGTTTTATGATGACCTGATCACTGTAGTAACCAGGCTGAAATCTAAACCTGCGGTCCGGATTGAATTCGAGTACGAAATCTACAACGAAAAACAGGAATTACTGGCAACCGCTAATACGGTTCTGGCTTTTATGAACAAGGAAACGAAAAGACCTATCCGTTGTCCTGGATATCTGCTGGAGAAAATCGAAGCTTAGCTTCTGTTCTCAAATTATTCAGACACTTCTTCAACCATTACTTCCTGCAGCCGTTTCATTGCTTCCACAAACCTCATGGCCCTCTTTTTGGGCACAGCAACCCGCAGCACTGCTCCTTCTCCGAGTTCCCTGTGGATGTTTTTTGCCTGTATTATTTCCAGGTTACGCATTACAGCGCTCATTTGGCTGTAGCTGAAACTTAGTTGATAGGTTAAACTAATCTCAAATTCTTTGATATTCCCGCAGAGCAGGGTTTCGCGTGCCGTTGTTTTATATGCAGAGATTAAGCCTCCTACAC
>JABDRK010000369.1 GCA_013041785.1 Eudoraea sp. | reverse complement strand
AAATTTAGGAATGTATTTGTCAAAGGATTAAGAAAGTAGGGAGGAATGCTATTATTTACCCGGACACTTACATCGTATTATGGACCGCTACCAAGTTTCTTTTCCAGTCGTTTTATGGTATTCCAGTTTCGCGTTGTGATGTCTGATCCGTAACGCCGCCTTAAAATGTCCATGGCCTGCGGGGTATTGGTTACGGAAAGATCCAGTACGCTTAGGATGGTGTTGTCGGTTTTCGCGATGATTTTGTACGAGCCGTCGTCACTGGTCCAGGGCAATTTCAAATCCATTTCATTTTTCTTCTTCAAAAATGAAATGTACAATCTGATATTTTTTGTAACGGCTATATCCTTAAAGGGGTTCTTTTCCAACAAACTGTAAATTGTTTCCGACCTACATATGATCGTTGGAATTGGAAAACCAAAAACCGTTTCCAGATGTTCGGAGACCCGCTTCTCCAGATTTTCCAGATCATCCGAAACGGCATCAAATAGAATATTGCCTGAATTTAAGAGCGTCACCACACTCTTAAAATCCAATTTTTCCATTTCCTCCCGAAGGAGTGACATAGGAACCTTATGATGGCCACCCACATTGATTCCACGTAGAAATGCAACGTATTTTTGCTTCATTTTTTCTTTTGCCGATCGGTTGGTTGTTTTTATCAGCCTAACTTACGGTTTAAATTCACGTGCTGTTTTCCAAAAGGAAATTTCGGGGGGTCCGGCTAAGAAGTTTCTTGATTTTGCAATAAATTCCTGTAAATGAGTAGTATTCATATGCTCTGACTTGTAATAAGACTCGTCATCCCATTCTTCATAAAGTAAAATATTGGTATCGTCTTCAGGATCTACATGAAGTTTGATATACATAAAATGCGGCTCCTTCTGTACCTGTTCGATTAGTTTGGTCAGTTCGGAAACGGCATCTGCACCTTTGTCGGGCTGCGCTTTATATTTTACCAATACAACGATATTATTCCCTTCAGGGGTACTATCGAATTGTTTATTGTCGGCAATAAAGCCAAGGAGTAGAAATAATGTTACCACAAGAGCTGTTGCAGCTGAAATTTTTGATAGTGTTTTCATAATTGGATCTTTTTAGCGCTTAGGATACAAAAGGATAGCACCTGCTAATAAACCTGTTGTTCAACTGGATGTTTGCTCAACTTAATGCTTACTAAGCCGATACGGCCTGTTGTCTAAAGTTAATCAAAACATTGTTTTAGTTGTTCCGTGCTTACCTGGTTAAACTGTACATCCTCAACAGGATCCCATGCTTTTATAGCCTCTGGAATATTGTGAATCAGCCGATCCCAGCGATCATCAGTCAGGCCCTGAATAAAACTTTTAAAATCTTCAGCCTCCGGATGTTTTGGCAAATAGTGTTCATAGAAATCGATCATACGATTTAACATGGGGATGTAGGGTTCCAGGTCTTTGGTCGTGGAGGCCTCATCACTATCCATCCAGGCAATGGGAACTTGTGCAATTGAATTGGGTTTTTTTAACTCAGTCCGTAACAATAACTCCACATCGAATGAAAACTTCGTTTCCAGTACATCCTCCAGAAAATTCTCTAAAAACAAGACATTAAATGCCTTAAATCCGCATTGTTCATCTGAGATATAATTGATGGGATGCAGCAAGCGTCGCCGGAGATAGATAAATAGTTTACCCCGGTTATTCCGAAATTCTGACCTCAGGGTAAAGCAGGTCTTTTCACGTCGGGAGCCAATAGCCAGGGACTTACCCTGATTAACCAAAGGTTCGACTAGCAGCCCTGACATGCCCAGGTGGGAAGATAAATCTGCGTCTGTATAGAGTGCGATATTGTTTTTTCGTTTCAAAGCAGTGGTATAACGGAGGCCATAAAGAATGGCACCGCCTTTTTGACTGTCGGCCGTAGTGGTTAAATTACCTACATGGGGTGAATTGGAAGCTATGGCTTCCTGCAAAAACAAAACCTTAATCTGATCACGAAAGGGAGATTTATTCGCTATTTCCTGTGCCTTATTTCCACTACCCTCCGGGCAGCCATCGTCTATTATCAAAAGATCCCAGGATACATTTGGTGAACCCGAAATCAACCATTGAATTTGCCGGATTTTTTCATTCACGCAATCTTCTCCTAAAGGGGATTCATGGGAAAAACTCATTCTTTCTATTTCCTTGTAGATGGCAAACAGAAAGGTGATGTGAATGTTCTTTTTTATTCGTTTTAGGGCAAATCTTGATTTGGCCAATTTGACGGACAGTACCGCGCTGTAGGTGGATATGGGGGATTCGGCTAACTGAAGATCCAGGGGGTGCAGTTCATTCTCCTGCAACTTTTGGGCCTGATATTCAATTTTCCTAAAGGTTTCACTATCCTTCAGGTCGGTTTGCGCGGGAAATCGGTTTATGAATTCTTCAATGTTAATCATAGCTTTGACGTGTGAAAAGCAGATAATGCTTTCGTAAAAAATCTGTTGGGATAATTCAGAAATTATTCTGATTTAGCGTTCTATGAAAGTAATGAAAATCATTGTTTTACTTGACGCTAATCAATTGTTTTTGTGCCTTATTGAAAATCGGGAGGCATTAGAAAACGAATGGCTTCCGGCAATATACTCAGGGTCGCCGGGGCACGGCCCACATACTCCCCATCAGCCTCAATACCGCAGGGATCTTTGCTTTCGAGCAGTACTTCATGAGCCTCATGGTAGCTAACCTGTGGGTGATTGATTTTCACTCCCTTTTTAAGTTTGCCAAGGTTTTTCAGATAATCCCAAATGCTTAAATCCCCGAAGATGGATACCTGAAACTGCCCATCGGTAAGCCTCGCATCGGGGGCGATGCAAATGGCATTGCCGAAGTAGCGTCCGTTGGCCACCGCCATTTGC
>JABDRK010000359.1 GCA_013041785.1 Eudoraea sp. | reverse complement strand
CCACCAGAGGTATCCATACGCTAAATTTAGGTCTTGTGAGCTGCTGCTCATTTCCAGCATATAGGTGCTATCAGATAGAATGGGTTGGTCGTTCCAGGCACCTTGGTTTAGGCAGAGCAGTCCAAACCGGGCCATGCTCCGCGCGGAACTGAAATAAACATTGTTAAGCCCGTTGGTGGAAAACCAGAAGCCATCCATGCCAATTTTATTCCGTAATTCCCGGTTAAAATAGTTTTCGTAGGGTAATTGAACTGCGTTGGCCACCACGTCCTGAAGCAGGGTGTAAGGACCATTATGGTAAGCCCATCGGCTCCCGGCATCTGCAGCATACAGCAGACAATCCGGGCTTACACAATCAAAGAAAAGGTCGTTAAGGCCACTGGTCATGGTAAGTTGATCCTGTACCGTTATCAAATTCTCTTTTTCGGGAGGGGCATCGGTCCAGCCTTCCCCCAGGTACTGTGAACTCCGATCTGATAATTGTAAAAATCCTTGTTCCTGTGCAAGGCCCACGGTAAAAGCAGTCAGGGTTTTTCCTGCCGATGCCCAATACCAGAGGCTGTCCTTGGTGAAACTGCCAAAATACCATTCTACTGCGATTTTCCCGTCTTTTAGGATCAAAAAGGCTTTTGTCCCTTTTTCTTCCAACAGATTCCGCAGTGGGGATTCTGCATTAGAATTCCACTGTAGTTCCATGGGGTCAACGGTTTCCCACGCTGAGGTTCCCTGAGGCGGAAAATATAGCTGTAGCCCTCCAGGCGTGCTATCATCCTGGGAAGCAGGATCAGATTTGGAACACCCTATAATGATTAGGCCAATAAAAAGGGTTGTAAAAAAAATACGTAATCGACTCATATGCTGTCTTTGGATATAATCAGGCGCTCAAACAATAGGATAACGATTCAGTTGCTAATTTCGTGTTCCTCCCCACCTTTCTGGAATGCAAATCGTATTTTTGCACTTCAATTTTGGATATGAGGACCAAATCGATCAAAAAAAATCGCATCAATGTGGTTACCCTGGGTTGCTCCAAGAATCTTTACGATTCTGAGGTGCTTATGGGGCAATTAAAGGCCAACAACAAGGATGTGGTCCATGAGGGGGAAGGAAATATTGCCGTGATCAATACCTGTGGTTTTATCGATAATGCCAAGGAAGAGAGTGTCAATACCATATTGGAATATGTACAAAAGAAGGAGGCCGGGGAAATCGACAAGGTGTTTGTAACCGGCTGCCTGAGCGAGCGCTATAAACCCGATTTGGAAAAAGAGATCCCGCTTGTGGACCAATATTTCGGAACTACAGACCTCCCCAATTTGCTAAAAGCCCTGGGCGCGGACTATAAGCACGAGCTTATTGGCGAACGCCTGACTACCACACCCAAAAATTACGCCTACCTTAAAATTTCTGAGGGTTGTGACCGCCCCTGTTCTTTTTGTGCCATTCCCCTGATGCGTGGAAAACACCAGAGCAAACCGATAGAAGAACTGGTATTGGAAGCAGAAAAGTTGGCCCGGGAAGGGGTAAGGGAATTGATCCTTATTGCCCAGGACCTTACTTTTTACGGCCTGGACATTTACAAAAAAAGGGAACTGGCCAGCTTGCTTCTCGCCTTATGCAAAGTGGAAGGTATCGCATGGATACGCCTCCACTACGCATTTCCAACTGGATTTCCTATGGATGTTCTGGAGGTAATAAAAACAGAACCCAAAGTTTGCAACTATATCGACATTCCTCTCCAACATATCTCAGACCCCATCTTAAAGAGCATGAGGCGGGGGACAACGCAGGAGAAGACCAATAAACTATTGCGTGAATTCAGGAACAGGGTGCCGGAAATGGCGATAAGAACCACACTGATCGTTGGCTATCCAGGTGAAACGGAGGCTGAATTTGAAACCCTCAAAAACTGGGTCAGGGAGATGCGTTTCGATCGTTTGGGATGTTTCACCTACAGTCATGAGGAAAATACCCACGCCTTTTCCCTGAAGGATGACGTGCCCGAGGAAATTAAGCAAAAGCGGGCAAGCGAGATCATGGAACTGCAATACCAGGTCTCCTGGGAACTCAACCAGCAAAAAGTGGGTAAAAAATTCAACTGCCTGATTGACCGGAAAGAAGGCAACTACTTTGTAGGCCGTACCGAATATGACTCCCCTGATGTAGATAACGAAGTACTGATTGATGCAAGTCGTTTCTATGTAAAAATCGGAGATTTTTGCCGAGTAAAAATTGTGGAAGCAGCAGATTTCGACCTCTACGGCGAACCCCTGAATACTTAGAGAACAGCAAAGGAAATGAGGTTTTCCACGGTGGGGTGATCGTTGCCACCGGCAGGTTCAATGGTAATATTTAAAGATTCCGCTTTGTCGATATAGGCGAGTTCCACCCATTCCACATCGGTAGGCACAAGGCCCATATTAATCATTACCCCATCTACATCAGCCCACATCTGGTATGTTTTATCAGCCTCGAGAGGCGGAAGCCCTTTTGGATTTACCACTACTTCTTTGGAAGTATGATTCATATAGGCGACGGCACGGGAATCGGGCAATATCTTGTTTCCTTCCAGGACCACCGGAATTACTTCCGGGTTGGTCAGCATCTGATAACGCCGGGTGGTCAATTGCAGGTTTCCCTCAAGGGAATTGATGCGCTGTTGCAAATCGGCTGTCTGGTTCTGCAGGGCGTTCAAATTCGTTGTGGCATCCTGCCATTGGGAATAAAACCAAAATGCACTAAGAGCGAAGAGGGCGGCCAGGGAAGCGGCCACCAACAATCGGGATCGCAGTTGAGTAAAGGTCCTTTTATCTGTTTTCAGGTCAATTACCGGACTTGCGGAACTTGCTTCCAATTCATTCTTTACTCCGGTTAATACCGGGTCTGGCGGGGCGATTGCATTTTCCATAGCCATGCGCTCAAAATCCGCCTCAAGCCTGCTGTACATTTCCCGCAATTCTTTATCCTGTTCCAGTACCTGAGCTAC
>JABDRK010000326.1 GCA_013041785.1 Eudoraea sp. | reverse complement strand
ACTTACTCATGGGCTTGTTCTCATTTTTAAGAAACGCCGCTTTATGGGTCAGGAGTTCAGCAGCTTCGATCTCCGTGGCCATATCGACCAGCTTGAAGGAAATACCCTGAAAATGGCTGATCGGTTTTCCAAATTGCACGCGCTCTTTGGAATATTTTAAAGCCGCTTCATAGGCCCCTTTTGCCACCCCAAGCGACAGGGCTGCTATGGATATTCTTCCCCCATCAAGTATTTTCATGGATTGAATAAACCCATCTCCTATTTCACCGATCCGATTGGCATCCGGAATCCTGCAATTGTCAAAAATCAGTTCTGCAGTTTCACTTGCACGCATGCCCAGCTTATCCTCTTTCTTTCCGCTGCTAAATCCCGGCGTGCCCTTTTCTATGGCAAAGGCAGTCATCCCATGGCTATCTCCCTTTTCTCCGGTACGGGCAATGATTACAGCAATGTCACCACTAATTCCATGCGTAATGAAGTTTTTGGCTCCATTGATCACCCATTCATCACCATCCTGCACCGCGGTGGTTGACATCCCTCCGGCGTCCGATCCCGTATTATGTTCTGTAAGTCCCCAGGCGCCTAGCCATTCTCCTGTGGCCAGTGCGGGTAACCATTTTTCTTTTTGTTCAACGCTCCCAAACATCAGGATATGGTTGGTACATAAAGAATTGTGGGCCGCTATAGAAAGCCCGATGGAAGGGTCTATTTTAGAAATTTCTTCGATGATGGCAATGTATTCATGGTACCCAAGCCCAGATCCTCCCAGGGATTCAGGGACCAATATCCCCATAAAACCCATTTGACCAGCTTTCTTGAATAGCTCTACAGGAAAGGTCTGAGCTTCATCCCACTCCATTATATGTGGCTTTATAAACTGGGTGGCGAAATCCCGTGCAGATGCCGCAACCATACGCTGGGTTTCTGAGTACTCAAAACCTGTCAAAGACATAGTGCCTGTAATCATGATAGCAATTTTTACAGCGACAAATATAGTTTAATTCTATCAATCTTATCAGACGGAAAATCTTCAATTTTTGTTAATTCCTCAAGGTTTTCGAAGGGTCCGTGCAATTCGCGATACTGGATAATTTGCCTCGCAATATCCCAATTCAGGTAGATCAATTCAGCCAGTTCCCGGGCTGTGGCCTGGTTTATATTTATGCGATTGAACGATGGTTTTTGTAGTACCGTATATTGCTGCAGGACCCGGTCTGCGACGCTCCGATCCAAACCATAGACATCATATAATTGTTCGTTGACCTGGAAACCCTGTAGGCGATTTCTGAATTTTACGATCCGTTCTGATAATACCGGACCAATGCCTTTTATGCGACGCAGGTCTGACCCCGTTGCCCTATTGATATCAGCCAGGGGCAATACCTTTATACCGGTTTTCAGGGGTGGCGAAGTTCGGCGCCTATCAGCCTTGGCAAAACGAAGCCTCGGTGAAATACCGATTAGCAAAGAATCAGAAACCCCCGTAACGCGTAGAAATTCTTCAGGACTATTAATGCTGTTCCCCTGAGCCCGGTATAGTATCAGGCGGTCTATTTGGTCAGGAGTCATGCCCAACATATATCCCTGGTAATCGCTAAGTCTATTCGGATTATATATATAGGTATAGCTGTTTGTTGCCGATGTTGCTTCGGACTTCAGTGAATCAAGCCAATGCCGGGCGGCAGTGGTGCTCTGGAAAGGTTGATTGCCCTGCTCCTTAGGAGGCTGTAGTAACAGATAGCGCACCCCCTGCAATAGAATAATCAGGAGCAGCAAAAAGAAAATCCCACTTCGTTCCTGTTTACTGAAACGCCAGTGGGATTCCTTATGTCTGTAATTCCTTCTTATTTAACCGTGTTTTTTATGGCCTGCAGGTATTTGGACATTTCCTCCCTAACTTTTGGGAAAAGTAACATCAACCCAAGCATATTGGGAAATACCAGCGCCAGGATCATGGCATCCGAAAATGCAAAAACGGCGCCCATGGATGCTGATGCCCCAATTACTACAAACACGATAAATAAAAGTTTGTAGACCAAATCGGCTGTTTTTCCCCTGCCGAAAAGGTATTTCCAGGACTGCAGCCCGTAATACGACCAGGAGATCATGGTCGATATAGCAAAAAGCACTACGGCGAGTGTAAGTACATAGGGGAACCAGGGCAACACAGATTCAAAGGCCATGGATGTGAGGTTTACCCCACCAACAGTTTCTCCATTTACCAATACATTGCCTACACCATCTCCTCCGTATTCAAATACGCCTCCGCTATTGTAGAAGATAATTACCAACGCTGTCATGGTGCAAATAACGACCGTGTCAATGAAAGGTTCCAGCAGTGCAACAATTCCTTCACTGGCCGGGTATTTCGTTTTAACCGCGGAGTGAGCGATAGCTGCAGACCCTGCACCGGCTTCGTTGGAAAAGACGGCTCGTCTGAAACCAATTATCAGTACCCCGAAAAGTCCGCCTAATCCGGCTTCAGGAGTAAATGCCCCTTTAAAGATGAGTACGAAAGCGTCGTCTATATAACTAAAGTTGGCTACAATAACGATGATACAAGCCAGCGCATAGATTACCGCCATAAAGGGAACGATCTTTTCCGTAACGGATGCGATACGCTTTATCCCTCCGATAATCACTATACCTACGATCACCGCCAGGATCATCCCGATGATAAATCCGGTTGAGCCCCCCTGCATGTCAAACATGGCTGCCAATTGTTCAGCTGCCTGGTTGGATTGCACCGCATTACCTCCACCAAAGGACGCCCCTACACACAGTATAGAGAAAATCACGGCAAGGGCTTTGCCCAATCCTGTAAATCCCCGTTCCTGTAACCCGCGTGACAAATAATACATGGGGCCCCCGTATACCGTTCCATTTTCATCCACATCCCGGTATTTGACCCCCAGGGTACATTCCACGAATTTGGTGGACATACTCAGCAAACCGCAAAGGATCATCCAAAAAGTTGCTCCAGGCCCCCCAATGGCGATAGCCAGTGCCACTCCTGCAATATTACCCAGACCTACAGTTCCGGAAACGGCTGTAGCCAGTGCCTGAAAATGGCTTACTTCCCCCTGCTTGCTTTCATCGCGGATCGTATCCGGTAAATCTCCGTCAACGATATTCACCTCAGCGCGTTCTACTCCATGGCCTTCGGCTCCCTCAACGGCATCATACTTACCTCGAACCACATTAATAGCCAGTGGAAAACGTCTTATGTTTACAAATCCAAAGTACAGGGTGAAAAAAGTAGCACCAAGTACGAGGATGATAACAATCAGCGGTATTCCTGTTCCGGGTACTTCCCAAAATACGATGCTTTCCCAAACCGCGGTGATGGGTTCGAACCAGGCGTTAATCCGTTCGTCGAGTCCCATATCCGAGCTTTCCTGAGCAAAGGATAAAAAAGGTAAGCATACAGCGAAAAGCGTGAGAAGTCTATCCTTCATAATGATTTGTTTTGGTATTGAATTTGGTTTGTAGGCCGGCAATATCCTAAAAAATAGCTACACAATCAAATAATCCCGTAAATACCCCTAGTCTATTTGGAACATCTTATTAAGTTTTCTGATCTGTTCAGGGCGACCCAATACAATCACTTTACTTTTGGGTTCCATTTGCAGGTCGGCCTCAGGATTGATGATATAATTCCCATTTGGGTCGATGTAACCAATAATGGTGCATCCTGTTTTTCTTCGCAGGTCGAGGTCGCGCAGGGAGGTGTAGTCTATCTCTTCTGTGAAGTCTTCTATAGGCACCTCTTCCAGGTTAGTGTCTTCGCCTTCCGTAGAGAGTTTGTCCATAAAAGTGATCAGATCGGGATTAACCACAAGCGAGGCCATGTGATCCCCCCCTATTTTGTCGGGCATAATCACATTGTCGGCTCCGGCCAGGGCAAGCTTCTTCTGGGAGGTAATCTGTGAAGCTCTGCTGATAATGAATAAATTCTGATTTAACTGCCGGGCAGATAGCACCACAAAGAGATTGGCAGCATCATCAGGAAGGGTAACGATGAGGTACTGTGCTTTCTTAACACGGGCCTCCTGAAGTACAATGTCTTCATTGGCATCGCCACGAACAAATAGTATTTGGTCTTCAAACTTCTCGATGATCTTTTCGTCCCGCTCAATAACCACAAAAGGTTTATTATATGCTTTCAGACGTTCTGCCGCTTGCATACCATTCCTACCGAAACCACAAATGATAACATGCTTAGAAAGATTGTTGATTTTGCTTTTCACTTTTTTCTTCTTTAGGATTTGCAGGGAATTCTTACTCAGGATATATTCTGTAATGACTGATATGGCGTAGGCAAAAATGAATACACTACTGATTATCAGGACGACCGT
>JABDRK010000274.1 GCA_013041785.1 Eudoraea sp. | reverse complement strand
ACGGCAACAGCCAGTGGTGGCTTTGGAGGCTATGAATACTTCTTCAATAATGTATCCTATGGCAGCAGTAATGTGTACACCACGAACCAGGATGAAACCGTTACCGTGCGTGTAGTTGATATCAGGGGATGTGAGGCAGTGATGGCCTTCCCGTTCGACTTTACCGGTATGCTGGATATCCCTAATTTCTTTACCCCGGATGGGGATAATATGAATGATTTCTGGTATCCCCGTAACCGTGATTACTTCCCTAACCTGGAAGTGATTATTTACGATCGCTACGGTAGGGTAGTGGCCCGACTGGATCAGGTTTCCAAATGGGATGGAAATTACGACGGAAAACCTGTACCCTCCGGAGACTACTGGTATGTGGTTAACGCCAACGATAAAGAAAAACAACAATACGTAGGGCATTTTACGCTTTACCGTTAAGATATAATTCGAGGTTATGCATGGCTAAAGGGGCTGCAATTTGGGGAGCAGCTCCTTTTTTGTTTTACTGACCTGTATACCTACTCTTATTTACCTCTTACTGCTGTCTACAGCACCTATAATTATTTATCAAATAATTTATAAAATCTTAAATATTCCGCACATATTTTAACAAAAGAGTTAAAAAGTGTTAATAATTTGAATAATTCATAATATTTATTATCTTAAGGTAAGATGAAGAATTCAAATCAAGACAATAAGAATAACGCCTTCTAAGGGCTATACTTCCCCAGGGAACAAGCTGTTTCCCCAATCCCGATTTTATAGGATTTGATTGTAAAGCGAAAAGCTTGAATATCATTATTATTAATTTATAAACTTCAATATTTTGGATAATATTAAAACGCTCAATAAAAAAATTGAAAAACAAACAATTAAAGATAAACCGTATAAGAAATTAGGGTTTACATACCTGGACACTGCGGATATTGTGGTGCGATTGAAACAAGTATTGGCCAATTACCAGGTACATTACCATAAATTGAGAAAGTACCATTGGAATGTAGAAGGGCCAGACTTCTTTGAATTACATGAGGAATTTGAAAAGGACTACAACGATGTCATGCAGAAAACGGATGAAATCGCTGAACGGATTCGTGTATTTGGATTAAAACCGATGATGAATATGAAAGACAGTATTCATTTGTCCAACATCAAGGAAACGGAAAAAGAATTGTCGGGCATTGCCATGGTAAGAGAAATACTCTCAGATTATGAAATAATGCATGAAGATTTGCTGGACGCACTGAAAGTGTCGCTGGATACCGGAGATTCTGCTACAGAGTTGATGCTCAATCAGTTTATTACCGACTTGGAGAAGCGGAACTGGATGTATACCTCCTGGTGTAAATAAATCAGGAATACATCTAAAAGGAATCATTATCAATAAAAAAGAACTATGAAAAAGAAATTTGAAAGATCGAATAAGAACCGAAGAACTTTAGGATTCGGTAGAATATATCAGAAAACCAGAGAATTTAGCCTGGATTCTGAAACCATAAAAGAACAACAGGAAAAGGAATAAGCAGTAAGCTGTCCCCGTTGTAGGGCAATAAAATTAAGAAGGGCTCCTCAATAATGAGGAGCCCTTTTTCTTGATTATTTGTTTAGGTTGATGGGATTATTAAACCAATAAAATTAGATTCGATTTACAAGCCTATTTAACGCGGACCCCTTTTTCAAGAAGCACCTCATAGGTATACCCTGCCCCGAAATCCTTATCTATAGCCACTTCTGCGCGGAAGGTTACGATATCACCGGGGGCCACCTTCTCTTGGGAAGTAATGACGATATCCCGGTCATTTACGCTGTCATCTTTCAGGTGTATCCAATTCCTGCCCAGGATACCCGAATTAATTTTGGTACAGGTGCCAGTCACTTGGACTAACTTTCCTTCCAATGCCCCGGGATCCTCAAGTAATTTGCCTATGCTGATTTGTTTTGCAATCCTCGAATCCTGATTGGAATGAAAGCCGCCTGTTTTTTCTTCAGTTTCCCCCTGCTTAGGCGGAGGGGCAATTTTGTCCTTTGGCTTTAAAGCATCCCCTTGGGATTCCGGGATGAGCTGGGTTACCAGGTAGAGGGTATCGAAAACCTTTTGTATTTCCTTGCTTTCAAAATTGGTTTTTACAAGGGCTTCATTGTAGTAGTAAACATCTCCGACTTCAACGTTCATGGGCCCTGTGGCCATCCAGTAGCTTCGGTCACCTTCCTGAACTCTGAGGTAAAGATATTTGCTTGAAGGATGGACTTCCTGAACCTTGATCTGGTGCACATCCATGATGATATTCTTGTGGGCATCAGCCATACTAGATGGGGCTTCCACCGGAAACGGACCCTGTTCTTTTGGATTTTGCTTACATGCGGTTGCCAACCCTAGTAGGGTCACAACTAATAGGGTGGAATATAAATAGCGACCTTGGATCATGGAATATTAATTTTGGATTTATACGGATTCAAATGGAAGAACACGATCTACCATATCTTTTACCGCGGCCGAATCACTTAGAGCCCCGGGTTCTTTGAGTAGTTTGCGAATTACCTGGTCGGCTATTTTTGCCAACTCTTCAGGCTCATATTGTGCCATTTGTGGGCTTTTCTCCAGGATTTTGACTGTTTCTGCTTTGCGCTGTGCCAGCAATTCCCGGAAAGGTTGTTGTCGGTACCATTGCAGGAAGGTTCTCCATTCTTCCTTTATAATGCGCTCTACTTTAACCGCTGCTTCCAGGCGTGTTGCCCGGTTCTCTTCCAAATGGCTGGCAATGTTATCCAGGTCCGAAAACAGCACATTGGGTTGTTCCTGTAATCGGGGGTCTATATTCCCGGGTACCGCCAGATCTACCAGAAGTAATTCCCTATCCGGATTCAGCCCTCCGCTGATCAGGGAAGAACAGTTACTAACTGCAGTGATAATCACATCAAAGTCCTGCAATTGGTTATTAACAAGGGTATTCCATGGAAGGGTG
>JABDRK010000268.1 GCA_013041785.1 Eudoraea sp. | reverse complement strand
GGGTAATATCCTGGCGGCACTGCACACTGAAGAGACCTTTATGCGTGGTGGGGGTATTGCCGATTATTCCACTAAGGCAAAGGCTGGAGAACTCTCCTTCCAATTTGACAATGTGGTCCCCGGGGTGTATGCCATTTCGGTAATGCAAGACAAAAATGAAAACTACCGTATGGATATGGAAGCCAACGGGATGCCTGTTGAACCTTATGGTTTTAGTGGCAATGATATGGCCATGGGGCCCCCGGTGTTTGATAATTCCAAGTTTGAAGTAGAAGATCAGGACCTGGAAATCCGCATTCGATTCTGAGCATAAAAAAGGCTACCCGTTTGGGTAGCCTTTTTGTTTTGTCAGTAATGCGCTTACATTTCTTCAGCCAGCCAGGCCTTCATCATCCAAACGGTTTTCTCCTGCTCCGTGATCAAGTCGCTCATCATGGAATTGGTTCCTTCATCATTCGCATCATCCGAAGCTATCAGAATGCGACGTTCAATGATGAGTAATTCCTTCAGTGATGCCACAATCAGGCGAATAGCATCTTCATCATTACTAATATTCTCCCCCACGGGTACGGTGGCGTTGCGGGTATAATCCTCAAAAGTATGCAGGGGTGTACCTCCAAGTGTAAGCACACGCTCTGCTATTTCATCGACTTTTAAGTTGGCGTCGTCATAAAGCTCCTCGAATTTAGTATGCAGGTCAAAGAACCGCTTCCCTTTTATGTTCCAGTGAATCCCTCTCAAATTTTGATAATACTGCTGAAAATTAGCGAGTAATGTATTGAGTTCGGCTCCGATTGCTTTTGATTTTTCAAGATCTAATCCTATACTATTTAATGTCATGTTTTGCTTTTTATATTACCCATAAATGTAATAAGAAAACCTTATTCTTATTGGCTATTGTTATCAGAATATTTTATACTTTTATTGTTTAAAATTATCTGGAATGACTATCACCCAATTGCAGTATGTACTGGCCGTTGCCGAGTATAAAAACTTCACTTTGGCAGCCGAAAAATGTTTTGTTACCCAACCAACCTTAAGCATGCAGGTCCAGAAACTGGAAGAGGAACTGGATATTTTAATTTTCGATCGGGGGAAAAAGCCCATATCGATTACCGAAGCTGGTTTCAAGATTGTGGAACAGGCAAAGAATATCGTAAATGAAGCAGAACGCATTCGCGATATTGTAGATCAGGAAAAAGGATTCATTGGAGGCGAATATACGCTGGGAATTATCCCGACAATAATGCCTACACTGCTGCCCATGTTCCTGAAAACCTTCATCAATAAATACCCAAAGGTAAATCTTATCGTAAAGGAACAAAGTACAGAGAGCCTGATACGAAATCTTCAGGACGGGCACCTGGATGGCGGTATTGCCGCCACACCATTGGAAATTGAATTCATTCGGGAACGTCCGTTGTACTATGAACCATTTGTAGGATATGTTCCGGAATCGCACCGGTTAAGAGGTAAGGATAACCTACAGCCAGAAGACCTGGAGATCAACGATGTGCTGCTGCTACAAGACGGACACTGTTTTCGTGACGGGGTGATCAACCTGTGCAAAACAAGCAAAGAGTACAAAGACGAACATTTTCAATTGCACAGCGGTAGTTTTGAAACGCTGGTCAACCTTTCTAATGAGGGATTGGGAATGACCCTATTGCCCTACCTGAATACCCTGGAACTGGACGAAAAGAAAAAGACAAACCTCAAACACTTTAAAAACCCACCACCGGCAAGGGAGGTCAGCCTGATTTACCACAAAAATGAACTGAAGATCCAAATTACTGAGGCGTTAAAAGAGGTAATCACCTCAGTGGTAAAAGGAGCTATTGCCTTTCAGGATGTTCAGATAATTAGCCCGCTAAGTAAATAAAAAAGGCCACTTTTTCAAGTGGCCTCTGATTATGCTTTTAAGTAAATCAAGCTCGGTTGCAGTTCGGGCTTGTCCGTTATAAAGCGTTGCAACCAGTATTTCAATTCTTCAATTTCATGGGGAAGCAGACTCGTAATCGCCTTCTTAAGTTCCCTGCTAAAAAGTTTAACATCAAAACTTACTTTTCGGAGTACTGTTTTATAGTACTCCAACATAGCTCTTGCCATAAGATTCAAATGTTTTGGTTAGATTGTGTTCAAAATTACTCAAAAAGGTAGAATTATTGTAAGAGAATTCGTTAAAAATTGGATAATGGGATGTTATTTTCGATGAACTGCAAAGCACTCAGCTTCAGACACATCAAGATTTATGCGAAGTCATGTTTGTGTTTTTTACTGCTTCTTAGTCTCCTGATTTCCTGTGCTTCAGCGGGAAAACCGGCCCTCAGAAAAAAATCGCGAATCACGCTAAACAAGGAGCAGTTCGGGAATCATTTTACTGGTATTATGATCCTGGATCCGGAAAAGGGTGATACCCTGCTGACTGTAAACAGCAACAGCTATTTTACCCCTGCCAGCAATACCAAACTCTTTACGTTTTATAGCGCCTTACAATTACTTCCGGAACGAATTCCGGTGGCACACTATCAGTATCAGGGCGATACCCTGGTGGTCCGCGGCACGGGAGACCCCACCCAATTCCATCCCTATTTTCAGGACAGTACCCTGTATCGTTTCTTAAAACAACATCCCGGGCCCATTGCAGTCTATCACGATCACTTTTTTGAGGAACACTTTGGACCAGGCTGGGCCTGGGAAGACTATGACGGGGCCTACGCCCCTGAACGCAATGCCCTCCCGCTGTATGGCAATGTAGTAGAGTTAAGTTTAAGCGATTCGCTTAACGTAACTCCTTCTTATTTTGAGGACAGGGTTATTTTAGCTGCCTACCCCTATAGTCGAGAACAAAAACAGAACCTCTTCTTTTACGATCGGGACAAAAGAGACACGATTAGGGTGCCCTACCTGACGGATACCACACTTACGCGAAAGCTATTGGAAGCCTCGCTGCAACGGCCAATTACAAAAGCACCTTTGTTTTCGAAGGAAGAAAGCAAACAACTCCTTGGTGTGGCAACCGATTCTGTGCTAAAAAGAATGATGCAGGAGAGTGATAATTTTCTCGCGGAACAGTTGCTTTTACTGGTTTCCGGACAAATTTCGGATAGCCTGAATTCTGAAAAGGCCCGGAAATTCTTTATGAGTATGTCCCTTTCAGACCTTGTTGATCCGCCCAGGTGGGTGGATGGTTCAGGACTATCGCGTTATAACCTGTTCACCCCGGCATCCATGGTGCATGTGCTGTTTAAGCTCTACAAACAAATCCCAAGAAAACGGTTGTTTGAGCTCCTGCCGGCCGGAGGAAGTTCGGGTACCCTGGAAGACTGGTTTCCGGGAGACCCCAAACCCTACATTTTTGCGAAATCAGGGACCCTGGGAAACAATTACAACCTAAGTGGTTATCTCATCACTCGAAAAGGAAAAACGCTGATTTTTAGTTTTATGAACAACCATTTTCGCCAGCCAACCAGTGAGATAAAATTGCAAATGCAGGAATATCTGGAGTGGGTACGTGATACCTATTAACCAAAAGAATTGGGCCCGGATTTATACGGCCCTGTTTGCCATAATTCCATGGATTCTGGCATACTGGAACAGCAGAATACTTTTTGCGTCCTGTATTTCTCCTGAGGATATCATGTCGTAGGCCGATTCAAAATCCATTTCCAAAACTTCTATATTTTCTGATTCAAGCTCAGCACCTCCACCTTGGCTTATCTTCATGGATTCGCTGTATTCCCCAATAAAGAAATAAAGCTTTTCCGTTACGGCACCGGGTGACATATAGGCCTCGAAAACCTGCTGAACGCTCGGGATGCTGTACCCGGTTTCCTCCTCTACCTCCTTTATGATGCAGGCCTCAGGTTCATCTCCATCTAAAAGACCTGCACAAACCTCAACCATCATCCCATCCCGGTTGTTGTTCACGTAGGTAGGCATACGGAACTGCCGGGTAAGAATAACTTTCCCGGTTATGGGGTTGTATAGGAATATGGCGGCACCATTTCCGCGGTCATAGGTTTCCCTTTGCTGGGTCTCCCACTGTGCATCTTCTTTTTGGTAGTCAAACGTATAGCGATACAGGCTGTACCAGGCTTTTGACAACACCTCCTTTTTGATATTTCTGACCTTTCCGTATTTCATAGTTTTTGTAAATCAAACGGTTATTGCCTCATTCAGATAGCGCCGGAAGGGCAGCATTTCCAAATAAACTTTAATGATAAGTTCCTCGAAATCTTCACCTAAGACCTGTGACCTGCTAAGCGGGTAAGTTACTGCAAACGACTTGTTTTGCAACAGATCGAGATACGGATGGGAGCTGCTAAACCCTTTGGGAGTTCCTTTTAAACGCACATCCTCATAGAGCCCTCCAAAACGTTTCCTAAAATCAGGCTGGTTCAGGATTCGCAGCAGTTCTTCCCCGTTGTAATCAATTGCATCCCGGACGCTTCTCAACTTCGCCGGGTCAGGACGCCATAACCCACCGGCCAGCATACACTCGCTTACCCCAATCTGAACATAGAAATCGCCGGTATTTGGAGCCTTGTCCAGCCCGGCTCCAAAATGGTCTTTATAGACCGGTTTGTGCGGGTGAAACATGAGGTTATTATTGATACGGTTAATCCCTTTTTTGCCCGGGGTAGGATAATACTCCGGATCAATTTCCGCCAGGGCATGGTCTAAGTCGTCCAGCCAAAGGATAAAGTCATTCCGCACTTCCTGATACCACTTTCTATTGGCATCCATCCAGCTTTTGTTATTGTTCGACTGAAGGGCTTCTAAAAAAGCAAAGAGCTTGGCAAAATCCATTACGAGGGAGGCATTTGAGGTTGATACGAATTCCTAAAAGGGCTTATCTCCGTCGAGCAGATCCCCCAATCCGCCCAGGATACTACCTTCACCTTTATCCTTCCCGCCACCTCTGGGAGCTGCTGCCCATACCCTGCCTGCAAGGCGACTAAAGGGTAAGGATTGAATATATACAATACCGGGGCCTCTCAGGCTGGCAAAAAACAAACCTTCTCCCCCAAATACCGTATTGCGGATTCCCCCAACGAATTCGATGTCATAGTCCACGTCTTTGGTAAAGCCCACGATACAGCCGGTGTCTACTTTCAGGACTTCACCGGGTGCCAGTTCCTTTCGGGCCAGGGTACCCCCTGCATGGACGAAAGCCATGCCGTCACCTTCCAGTTTCTGCATGATAAACCCCTCTCCGCCAAAAAGGCCTCGGCCCAATCTTTTGGAGAATTCAATCCCAACAGAAACCCCTTTTGCAGCACAAAGGAAGGCATCTTTTTGGCAGATGAATTTCCCCTGTTTTTCAGAAAGGTCAATGGGCACAATTTTTCCAGGATAGGGAGAAGCAAAACTCACCTTCTTTTTCCCGCTCCCTACGTTGAGAAAAGCCGTCATAAAAAGACTTTCACCGGTTAGTATTCGTTTTCCTGCGGAAAAGATTTTACCGAGGACGCTATTATCCTGGTTGGAGCCGTCCCCAAAAATGGTATTCATTTTAATGTCGGTATCCATCATCATAAAACTCCCGGCCTCGGCCACCACGGCTTCCTGCGGATCGAGTTCAATTTCCACATATTGCATTTCCTCCCCGTAAATCGTGTAGTCTATTTCGTGATTTGTGTTGTTCATTTCTTTACTATTTTATGTTCCTAATCTTAGTATTCTTCTTGCCCCCTGAATGACCAAAATAAAAACAATGGTTCCGATAATCAGGTCAGGTTTATTGGAGTTCAGCCAATTGACCAAAAGCCCGGCTGCAATAACTCCCAAGTTAATAATTACATCATTTGAAGTGAAAATCATACTCGCTTTCATATGTGCTTCTTCCTTGCTTTTAGATTTTTGAAGCAAATACAGGCAAATTCCGTTGGCGATTAAAGCGAAGACGGAAACCACAATCATTGTTTTAAAATCTGGCAATGCTTCTACTCCGAAAAAGCGCCTCAATACTTCAACAAATCCAATAATTGCCAGTGTTATTTGAAAATAACCAGCGAGCCTGGCAATTCGTTTCTTTCTGGCTAACGTACCCCCAACGGCAAAAAGGCTTAAACCATAGACAAATGAATCTGCAAGCATATCCAAACTGTCTGCTACCAGTCCCATGGATTTTGAAATCAGCCCTGTGGTGATTTCGATAAGGAAAAAAGCAAAATTGATGGCAAGGACAGTCCAGAGTAGCTTTTTTTGATTAGTTTTTTCAGCAAATTGTGTTTTCTTGGTCTGCTCTGTGCTAATCAGTCTTCCGCCCAAATCCAATTCGAGAATGGAATTCTCAATGGCTTCGCTTTGCCCAATGTGATAAACAATGAGTTGTCTCTTAGGAATGTCAAAGTCCAGGTTCTTGATCGAAGAGATACTGTCCAATTTCATCCGGATCAGATTCTCTTCGGAAGGGCAATCCATTTTTGGTATTTCAAATATGGCTTTCTTCAAGGGTACTACGGATTAGTAGCGTTGCTCACGGGTTTGTTACATTCCTGGCCAAAAGGTGTTTGACCACCTCTGCAACCTGGGCGGGATGTTGGGTCCCTATCATATATTTTTTACCGTTCTTCATGATTATAGCCAGGCCCTTATTGCCTTTGATATTGTAGACCGTACCATATTTAAGACTGATCCTGAGTCCGTAACCTACAAAACCATAGGTTACGACTTCGGCAGAAGCTATTTCGCGAATAGAGAATCGCTTTTTCCTAAAAAATGGAGGAAAAGATACCTGAATGGCATCCGGGTGGATCCAGGTTCTCAGATTTATGGCGTAGATAAAGTAGACCAGGGCCGCCGTACCCGCGGCGTATACGATCAGTCCCCAATCCGGCATGGGCTTATCTCCCCAGGGTTCCTTAAAAACGAGTTGCTGCATGATGCCATACAAAGGCAGGACTGAAATTCCAAACATGAGTATCCCAAGCCACCATTGGGTAAAACGCTGGCTTTCTTTGAACAAAACATCTTTTGTTTCCTTTACCTTATCCATAACATGGGACTAAGATTTCAGCTTCACGGTCCATTCAAAAGCAAAGGAAGCCACTTCCACATTATCCTCATTTACCCCTGCGGCATGCAGCCAACAGGTCTGTCCTTCTCCGGTTTCAATAGCCCTGTCTATCAGGTCGCCCACAAGGGCACCTTCTTCACAGGTAAACGTGATGG
>JABDRK010000229.1 GCA_013041785.1 Eudoraea sp. | reverse complement strand
CAGTCCCCCAAAGAAACCACTAAGCATTCCCCCTATGGGCAATTTATCTTTCCCGAACTGCAATCTTTGAAAATAAGGGATCAGGTCCCAGGAGGCAAAGATCAGCAACAGCATAGAGATCACAAATTTTACCGGAAAGACAACGAATGTCTTGCCAAACATTTCATAATCAAAAAGCGGTTGGGCATCTGGGATACGAAGCAACACCCAGGCCCCAATGAAGGAAAAGATCACTGCAGGGATTCCAAAGCGAAGCAGTACTCCCTTGTCTGCTTTCCTGCCCACCAGGAAGATCTTAAAGACATTATTGAAGAAATGTACTACCCCGGTTAGTGCTATGGCCAGTTCCACCGGAAAAAACAGCATAAAAACCGGAGTAAGGATGGTACCCAGACCAAAACCGGAAAAGAAAGTCAGGATAGCGACCAAAAAAGCCACAATGCAGATAAGTAGGTATTCCATGAACGCTTGTGCAATGATTTATCGCCACCTTGAGTTAGTGAATTCTTACTTCACATTTTGTTTAGTTTCAAACCCTTGATCCAGAAAATATCAGAATCAAAAAAGACCAGTTGATCAGGACTGCTTTCCCCATTGGTGTTTCCGGGAGCAGGTTTCTGTATCCGTGCACGGGTCTTTGAAAAATCCAGGATGCGGTCTTCATCGAAATCTTCCTCCTTGTCCACCACAAAAAACAGCTGATTCCCATTTACACGCCATTTTCCACTGCCATACATACTCTTTATTTCATGCATTTTCCCGTCTGTATCCTCAGGAGAAAAAAAGGTGCTGAACAGAAATGTGCCTTCTTCATGGAGGGCCATTTTGTGCTGAATGACACCATTTTCTGCATCTTCTTTGAGGATGTAGATTCCAACAAAATCTGAAGTCTGGGCCTGGATTGCCGTTATGGAAATTAAAAAGAAAAGGATCAGAAAGCTTTTCATAACAAGAAGATACGGTTGCCTTTGCTACTCTAAAATAGGGCATTTATCGGAAATATGGGATAGGTAATTTGATCTTTCCGGGAGGTCAGAACTGACTGGCAAAAAGAAATCCTTGGTCTGGTTTTGTTTATATCAAAAATTTTAGTACTATTATGATATCAAAATGATACTATTATGGAAAAAGAAATAAAACCAAGTAGCGGTTATACCATGTTACTTGTACTATTAATGTTAATTATCGGGACTGTATTGAGTATTGTCTTTACCAAAAATCCCCTGTTCCTGCTAATTGTGCCTGTAATAATCCTTATACTTATAGGCTTCTTCATCGTTAATCCAAACAGTTCTAAAGTCCTGGTGCTGTTTGGGGCCTACAAGGGCACAGTCAAGGAAAACGGGTTCTTTTGGGCCAATCCCTTCTACCGAAAAATAAAAATCTCCCTGCGAGCCCGAAATTTTGACAGCGAGCGGGTTAAGGTAAATGATAAGATAGGAAACCCTATCCTAATTAATGTCATCCTGGTCTGGCAGGTAAAGGACACCTATAAATCTGCCTTTGATGTGGACAATTATGTGGAATTTGTAAGAGTTCAGACCGATGCCGCTGTCAGAAAATTGGCTGGCTCCTATCCATACGACAATTTTGATGACGAACAGGCCGAATTAACCCTGAGATCCGGCATGGATGAAGTTAATGAGGCCCTGGAAACAGAAATCACCGAACGGCTGGCTATTGCCGGGATCAAGGTAATGGAAGCGCGCATAGGCTATCTGGCGTATGCTCCTGAAATCGCCAGTGCCATGCTGAAAAGGCAGCAGGCCGTAGCCATTGTGGCCGCACGTAAGAAAATAGTGGAAGGGGCTGTTGGAATGGTGGAAGATGCTTTGACCCAGCTGTCTGAAGATAACATCATTGATTTTGATGATGATAAAAGGGCTTCAATGGTTAGCAACCTCATGGTAGTATTATGTGGTGATAAAGAAGCTATCCCTGTGGTAAATGCAGGCACCCTTAATGGCTAGTTCGTGAGTAAACGAAAATCTTTTGTGCTGAGAATTGACCCCGTTGTTTTTAAACAAATTGAAAAATGGGCAGATGATGAATTTCGTAGTGTTAACGGACAACTGGAGTGGATCATCAACAAAAGTCTTAAAGATGCCAAAAGGCTACCAAAGCGCAAAGCCAGCGAAAAGAATTAATACGTTCAGCGCATAGCTGATTAATTCGCCGGGAAACTAGCTTTTTTCAACATCATCTCCCCCATATATGGCCCTCATATCTGGTTCCTCAGTGAAGTAGTAATGTACCCAAATATAGAGGTGGTTAAAGGCCGCGACCAATAGGGCGGCCTTGGATTGTGCCAGAATCCCGGGTACCCACAACAGGAAAAACCCAAAGACATACATGGCATTGGAGGAATATTTAAAGATCCCTTGCTTTACCATGGGTACGCCTTTATACCTTTCCGGGTCAAAATGATCGATTCCAAAGGCGCGGTCGAACCCAAAATATTTCCGTACAGAATACATCAAATATAGCCCGGGGAGCAACAGGAGGATGGATAATCCATAACTCAGAATACTATTCATGGTAAACGTAAAGGCATTGGAAATGGCCAGCAGTATAATAGTGACCGGCCGGGAAAGGATGAGAATGGCAAAGCCAATCTTAAAGAGCCTGAAACCGTTCTTTCCAAATGCCCGGCTTATGCTTTTGTGATGCAATTCAAATCGCCAGCATACCAGGACGTATACTTGATGGAAGATCGGGCTAGCCAAAGCCAGCAGCAACCAAAAAAGGGTTCCGAATCCCAATAATTCGCCTTGCAGGAGAGAGGGATCCATACCGGCCATTACATACACCGCCCAGAGCAGAGCGCCCAGACAAAGCAGGTGCCAGAATTGGTATTTAAAGAGTTTCAAGCTACAATTAGTTGGCGAAGTACATCGCTGTAAAAGCGAGAACCCCGAGTAGAAATAGGGCAAGCCCTATGTAAAGGGCGTTTTTCCTGACCTTCTTTTCCTTTTCTGTCAGAGGTCTGATCTTGCCCTGTTCCTTGTGTTTGTTTTCAATGGCCTGTCCGATAGGAAGTCCAACAGCCACCCCTATGGCCGGACCCATTCCGATAAAGGCATAGTTTTCCATTACTGCACTAATTACAACCCCAAGGC
>JABDRK010000181.1 GCA_013041785.1 Eudoraea sp. | reverse complement strand
ATGCAAAGAGCAGCGTCCCGGAAATAAAGCCAAACTGTACGGCGGAAGTCAGGTTACCCAGGGCTGAAGCGTTGAGAGAAAATACCTCCAGAAGGTCTTGCATTACCCCGTTTCCTGCAAACCACAGTGAGGTGCAAAAGAATTGTGACAGGACAATTACTGGCAATATGTGTCTGGGAACACTCAATAGACAAATCTATAGAATAATCAGGGTCTGTTGTATAAAAAAACAGCCATAATCCCTGATTATATTATGGATACAGCGGGCATGGCCTGCTTTATCAAGACACTAAATTCGCCTGATTAAATTCAAAGACTTCCTTCACCGGCAAGAGTAACTACGAGTCTGTTTTCACTGAAGATGGTCAGCAGTTTTACCATTCGCACAGTTTCCTGCCAAAGGCATCCACCTGATCCCAATCCGTATATTCAACTTTGGTTTTGGGATCCGTTGGGCCTTTCGTGATCCGCATGATGAGCTGGATCATGATCCGGTCCCAAAACGGATACTTCTGGTAGTCCAGCATTCCCGCAAACACTTCAACCACATCGGGTTTCCAGTCTATCTTTTTAAAAAACTTGATGACATAAGGATTGGTTTCCGCAGTGTTCTTATCCGGTTTACGGGCTACCAGGTTAACAGAAAAAAAGGCCGTCTGGATCTTGTCGAGCTTTTCCTTGTTGGCAGTAATGAAATCAATAACCTGTTTGTTGTGTACCCCATACCGGATGCTTGCCCCGAGGATCAAACGGTCAAATCGGGAAATGTCTTCCTGGAATTCCTCTATGGAGAAAAGCTCAATAGGTTGTTTGTTTTTTAGAAGGATATCCAGTAGCCGGTTACAAATCTTAAGCGTATGACCATCCACTGTGGAATAGATCATGGCTGTTCTGCTATTGTTCATAGAAATACCTGTTGGATTTTGATATAAATATCTGGAATTAATCGGAATATCAAAGTGCCCGGGAAGCTGAAGCTACTAGGGCGCTACAATTACTTTTGGCAAATCCGTTCTGTTCCGGGATTTTATATATGGCTTATTTTGTATTCGTGATCACAAAATCTCTTAAATCAACACACTCAGTGAAATCAGCGTTTATTTTCAGGAGGGTAAGGCGATCCACTGTACACCAAAGATCAAACTCCATTTCCTCAAACTCCTTGCGAGCATTGTTAAACTTCTCCTCATCCAGAGTCAATTTGGCAATAGGATTATTGAAGTCATAGGCTTCCTTACTGAACAGGCCTAAACCTATATGAGGAGTATAAGGGAGATCTTTTCGAAGGTGGGGGCTAAGCATACCTTCATAAAGTTTATCATGGAGTGCTACAACGGAATCATATCCTTCTTTTGCACCCAGATACAACCAATGGTCCCAGGTTTTTTTCAAGGTGCAAAAATGCACATCAAAAGGTTTACAGGCGCTTACTACCTTATCAATATGCTTTTCCAGCTTTTCTCTGCCAACTACCTCTGGAACCGGAAAGATGAAAGGTATATGTTCCGGAAGCAATTCTGAATAGGGTTCGTATTTGTGGCGAAAGAATTGAAATCCCTCATGTTCAATTTGAGGATAATACACTAAAGCAAAATACATGCCTCCTCTTACAGGCTGTCTATGACCCTTTTTAACTTCTCCTGTACTTCTGAAGCAATTTCTCCTAATGCCTCATTTTCAACGGACATCATGGAGGATATGGGGTCCACTGCAGAAACTTCAACCCGGCCGGGTTCCTTTTCCTGCACGATTACGTTGCAGGGCAACATGGTGCCAATTTTATTCTCAGACTGCAGTGCTTCATAGGCAAAGGGAGCATTACAGGCGCCTAAAATCTTATAGTTGTAAAAATCCTTATCCAACTTTTTTTTAAAAGTTGATTTTAAGTCAATTTCGGTGAGCACGCCAAAGCCTTCTTTCTGAAGTGCGGCCATGGTTTTTTCAATAGCTTCATCAAATGATGTTTCAGTTAAGGTTGTTTCAAAGTAATAACTCATATTTTTAGTTTTTATATTAACTGTAGATTGGTAACCTAAATGTACTTCTTTTCCATTTGTCACCAATCCCCTGCATAGGATAAATCTTCCCTGGTTTGTTGTTGTAAATACCCAAATTTTATTTTGATTATTTGCCGGATATGGAAATAATCATGGGCAAGCCAATTAGTCAGGAACATCCTGGCAGTCATTGGCCCCAATTTAGGGTGATCATAGGCATTTTCCCATTTTGGAGCCTGCAGGGATTCTAACCAGGTGATAGATTGCTTGCGTTCCTTTAAAAAGGCCTCCAATTTCTCCGCAAAATCCTGTCGCATATACTCCCGATCTATTACCCAGCTAAGCTGATCAAATAGTGGGATTGGTTCATCAGGAGTCTCGAGAACATGTTTGGTCCTGGCCCGAAAATCTTCCCGTTCCTCATCGTAAAGATGACAGACCACTTCCAGCAAACACCATTTTTCGGGCCCGGTTTTCCATACATACATTTCTTCCTCTAAACTGCTGAGCAGTTCTTTAAAAATCTGCCGGTTCCTGGAGAGTTCTTTTACAATTGCGGTCGGAATCATGGCGTTTTTGTTTTTCTATGCTGCTTTACCATTTGTGACTAACGTATAAGGAGGTAAAAGCACTCGATTTTCCTTTAACAATTTACCAAAAAAAAGCGGTTTAAGACTACGCCCAAACCGCTTTTACCTTGTTGATACAGCCAAGCACTATCAGACGAAGCGTATCCCGTACCTGCCACAGATCTCTGCTACTTTTTCAAAGTCTGGTGGACCAGGGGGCAATTCACCCAGTTCTCCGAACATAAGCTCTATTCCTGCCGGGAAAGCACTGGTAGACATGCTCGCTTTACCGGTCCCGATGATCTTCCAGGAGTGAACAATGTTCTTTGGGGCAAAGGCAACATCCCCTGCTTCTAAAACGGTGGTCTTTCCACCCACCATGATTTCAACCTGCCCTTTGAGTACCCTGAAAATTTCATCCTCTTTGGTATGGACATGGGGAGGAATGCCAACCCCCGGGTCTACTTCATTTACCCATTCAACAATTTGGTTGTTTGTATCTCCCCCAACTAATTTGTGTGTTTGGATGTCTCCGATGACATTTAAAACATCACCTTCATTATCACGGACAATTTTAGGTTTTGGTTCATTGAATAATTCCGTACTTAACTGACCATTGTTGCTTCTTGCGATTCCCGGAATACAAACCAATCCGATCGCAATACTCGATTTTTTTAAAAATGATTTTCTATCCATGAGATTTGTTTTGTTTCAAGATAGCGTTAAAGGATGCCGAATGTTATTCGAATATCTCGGAATTCCCTTGGAATTTCGGAACTATTAGAATTTCCTTAGGGAGGAAGGGGATGTTCCCGTATGATTTTTAAAGAAATAGCTGAAATAATCAGGTGAAGAAAACCCCAATTCATAACTAATTTCCTTTACGGTCCGATCAGAGAATTTTAAAAAATGCCGGGATCTCATCAGCAGCTGTTCAGCAATGATAGCTTTAGCAGTTACACCCAAAACTTCTTTTACACATTCATTGAGGTATTTTGGGGATATATTTAGCAGCCTGGCATAGTCAGAAACGTCGTGATATTGAGACAAATGGCTGTCTACTAAATTTTTAAACCCGTACACTATGGTCTTTTTGGATCCTTTTTCAGTAATAACAGATTTAATATTGCACTGGCCATCGCAATAGACGAAAAAGGTGTTCAATAATGATAATATCGCCTCATCTCTGTGATTGAGCTCAGATCCAAGAAGTTCATCAATCATTTCCAAGATGGACTGCGTTCTTATCGCAATTCCCGGGCTTAGATTTATAACAGGAATTTCAGACGAATTAAACAGCCTGAGTTCATTGATATGAAGTTTACTTAAAACAGGATTATTTAATACTTCAGCCTTCATGGACAGGATATAACCCGGGGAAATCTGATTCTGAATCCCAAATATCTTCCAATGCAGGTTTGCGTTTAGGAAAAAAATTGAATTCGACACATTTTTATGAAAGGCACCATCGATTTCAATGCCTTTAATTTCATTCTGTATCCAACATATGTAGAGCAACCCATCTTCTGGTTTTTCAGTAATCTGATTTACAATTCGGGAAATTTTAATGGGATCTGATTTCATAAGAAATTAATTTCAATGGCTGGTATATGCCTGGAATGGTCATTTAAACAGGTATGATTTCTATTTTGTTGTCGCTTCTGATCTTAAATGCTAATTATTCATATACCCTGATTATTTCTCCACTGCCCTTTCCCTTTACACTGCGCACATAGGCATTGACCACTTTGTTCATGGCAACAGGGTTATGGCCTGGGAAATAGTCCTTATACTTTTCATAAGCATCTGACACTACCCCCAGGGATACGGCATTGATACGAATGCCTTTCTCCATTTCCAGACTAACCGCCCGAACAAAACTGTGAATGCCCCCATTCACCATGGCTGCACTGCTCGTTTTTACCACGGGATCATCAGCCAGTATTCCGGTTGACAGGGTGATGGAGCCTTTTGGAGTTAAATAGTGCTGCCCAATCCTGACCAGGTTCACCTGGCCCATGAGCTTGCTTTTTAATCCGATATAATAATCCGCTTCCGAGAGTTCGTTAAAGTCGGCCCATTTGGCTTCTCCGGCAATGCAAAGTATAGCATCGAGTTTACCAGCTTGTTCCAGTCCTTTTTTTATCGATGCACTGTCCGCAATATCAATTTTTAAATCACCGCTGGTCCTACCCGCGACAATTACTTCATTCTCTTTTGAGAAGTATTCCGTTACCACTTGCCCGATAGTTCCTTTTCCTCCAATAATCAAGATTCTCATGTTCCTTTCTTTTTGAGATAAACGCAGGCCCAATTGTATTTACTTGCGGCCAAATTTCCCAATCAAACCAATGATCAGGAAAATAAATCCCATAGGCCATATTGCTTTGTTTTGATAGATAAGCAATCCTACAATTACCCATACGCTTCCCAATACAAGAAAGATAGTGTTGATTTTCTGGTTTTTCATATGAGCACTGCTTTTTTATGCCAAAGCGATTTCATAAATCCGAGATTCTTCTCCCCAGGGATGGTACCCCTGACCGATATAGGTGAAACCGTATTTTTCATAATATCCAATATGGCCTGTACACAGGTATACGTATCCAAATCCTGCTTTTTTGGCGTCGCGCTTTGCTTGTTCCATAAGCAACGAGGCATATGCATTTCCGCGATGCTTTTCGTCAATAAATATTCCGCAAATCCAGGGATATAAATCCCCCCTGCTTATGAAGTCATTGGTTATGAGTCCGGCACAACCAATTATCTCTCCTTCTTTTTGAAGCAAATACCACTGAGGCAAACTATCCCTGGCACCAATACTGTAACTGATGCAATCTTCGTAGATTTCAGGCCTTACACTGGGCCAGCTTCTTTGAAAATAGGCTATAGCTTCGTCCTTATACTCAGGATTGTCCCTTATGGATATTATGTTCATATTTTACTTTGCCAGTGTATTGGTTTATTCAGTCAAAAAGGCCCGGATATCATTGGACAGTTTTATAAAATCAGGTTCGTGTGTATACATCATATGGCCTCCCTCGTAATACTGGACGTATTCACAAACTAATGGAGCGCTTTCTTTCAATCCACCAAGCCCAGATAATTATTATCCACATGAGGTTGGCAGACCAGGCAACTGCCATGGTATTGGGAGGTGGAGGACCAAAGAGATTCATTAAATGAACAACCAAAAGGAAAATAATTAATATCCAAAATCTGATTTTTCGTTTGAAGTTAGCAGATTTGAAGTATAGAATTGCCCCAACTCCAAATACCAATAACTCAAGAAATATTTCTAAAATCGGATAATTCCATAGTCCCAAGCCAACTTTTGTTTCTGTAAAAGGGGATAGTGGCAAATCGGGGCGATGTGTAATGAAATCCAAAATCCAATGACTCATCACTAATCCTCCGAGGATTAAAGATCCTTTTCTATTTTTAGTAAACAGAAAGTAACAAGTTCCCAACAACACACTCCAAAAAGAAGCTGCAAGCAGACTATGTGAATAGGGATAATAATCAAAACTAAGATGCGTTAATTTGGTGTTTCCTGGGTCTATGGACAGGGATTCAATTCCAAAGAGGACCAGCACAGGCCAGATCAGATCTAACAATTGTACAGCAATGAACATCATTGCCAATGAGGGCAGGGCATTGTTTTTTTTTGCTAATAATCCAATGGCGAAATGTCCTATAAACATGCTGTTTTGTTTTAACTCAATTGTTAAGTTTTGACTTAAGTAGGTTTTGCGATCAAGGGCAGGTGCTTATGTGGTTTTATGCATTTAATAAAATTAAAGATAGGATTTATCCTGAATCTAAAGGAGTCGGGTTAAGTTTACCCGGGAGCTTCAAATAAAAACACCCCGGGGATACCGGGGCGCTTAAAGGAGTCGCCGCCTTGGCGGCCACTAACCTAACCAACTTCATGTATATTTTACATTTTAAAATTTAAAGCTCAGTCCGCTGTAGACTCCCAAAGAAAAGGGCTGGAAGTTTCCGGCAGCATCTGAGAAGGTATTTAACTGGTATTTGAACATGGGTTCCAGGTTCAACTGCATTTTCGGTGTAAACCGGTAATACAGACCCAGACCAAAATTGGTGCTGAAATTCACCTCATTAATGTTATTCGCCTCCCCCATGGAGGTAGCTGCATTGTCTGCTACCAGGGTCACGGAATTTTCCATAAGGAACAGGGAACTTAAGCCCCCGATGAGGTTTACCCCAAGTTTATTATCGACCAGGTTGTACTGCAATTCCATAGGGACTTCGAGGTAACCAAAATCCTGTACCATACGGCCTTCCCGTGCCGGGCTTGGCGCGTTCACTTCGCTGGCATCAAGGACAGCGCTTTCCTGAGCCCCACGGCTGGCCCGGCTTTCCACCACCAGGGTCCGTGAATTGGAATCGTAATCAATATTTTCGATCAGGGCACTCGTAGCTGCCGTTAAGGAGGAAGAGAACCGAATATCATCTGTATCGTAACCATAGTCTACCCGGTGCAGCCCTGAGCGGACACTGAGTTTGTCCGTTATTTTATAACTGACTGCAACCCCATAACTCAGGTTTACATTCCCGGATTTGGTATTGGCTACAAAATTGGAATGAATGGGTGAACCTTCGGCCAGGGTATTAAAGTATACCGGGGCTACCATAGGACCAACTGACCAGCGGTCGGAGGCAGTTTCGGCCACGGCCTCTTCTTCCTTTTCCTCGAGCACCTCAAAGATGGATTTCTTTTCCGTTTCATCGGCCACGGCCCCTTCTTCATGCTCCTCCTGAACTTCAGCCACGGCTACTCCTTTCTGAAGCTTATTTGGATCCTGTGGTGTTAACTTCTCAGTATTGGGCAGTACGTCATTTTTAGCAATACGTGTATCTTCTTCAGCTTTATTAGCTGTTTCCGATATGGGCGCAATTCCGTCTTCCTGATCCCGCTCAGCCAGGGCATTATTTCCTTTGGCACCAGCTTCTCCTTTACCCTCCAAAACAGTTTCTGTGTTTTTTGTCGTATCCACTTTTTTTGAACCTGTTTCGCCTGAAGCAACAGCGGTTTTTAATACTGGTTGTTCAAGGCTGTTCATCTGTTCGCCAGACTGGGTTTCTGCTTGTTCCACAACAGCGTCCGCTTCCCGTAGCCTTTCGCCTGCTTGTCTATTCCCGGGCACGGTAGTTTTTTCAATTACCTCGGGTTTTTCGGTATCTGTAACTTCAGCC
>JABDRK010000174.1 GCA_013041785.1 Eudoraea sp. | reverse complement strand
CCGTAATACCGGGGTTGTGTATTCAATAGAAGATCAACAAATACCTTTACCCGTGCGAGGTATTCCCTGACATGTACTTTTAGGCCGGGATTTCCGGGTACATCTTCTGCGTTATAACCAATGGCGGTAAGGCCTTTTTTCCCTGCCAGGTAGATTGCTCGTTTATTGTGGAAATCCTGGGAGATTACGGTTACACTGTCCAACCCAAAAATGACTTTAGCGCGTACCATGGAATCCAGGGTGCGGAAACCGGCATAGTCCAGGAAGATTTGTTCGGCAGGGATCCCCGCTTTTACCAGGTCCTTTTTGATGGTGGTGGGTTCATTGTAATAGATGCTTCCGTTGTCTCCGCTCACCAGTACGAATTTGATCTTTCCGGCCTGATACAACTGTACCGTGGCCCGGATGCGGTGTGTGTAGTAAGGATTAAGGCCGCCTTCAACAAGCCTGCGGGCAGTTCCCAGAACCAAGCCTACCTTATTTTCCGGAATATCGAGGACCTGATCATAGGTCTTGCCTTTGGTTGCCTGTTCAATAACCAGATTAGACAGCACAATTACCAGAAGTGGTATGGCGATCAATAATAGTATAACAATTCGAATTTTCTTCCTCATATATGATGAGCTGGAACTAATTCAGTTGGGAGATACTGGCGAATATTTTAGGCTTATTTCACCCGGGCCACGGCCAAGATTTCTCGTTGAAACCGTTTTTCGCTCTTCAAGACTACAAAGAATTCCTCAATAAAATCACGGGCCAGTTCAAATTGTCTGGGATCCTGGAATTGGGGCTCCAGGTCATCTACGATTTGCATCATTTGTGCTTTTTTACCCAGAAAATCCTGGCGGATAAATTCGAATACCGATTCACCCCGCTTAAATCCGCGAAAAAGGCGTTCGGTAACTTTGGTGATACTCAAGACCTCGTTTTGTACCTGTGAAACCACGGCATAATTGGCATTTACCAGGCCCGACATGTCGAAATCGTATGGGATGGGAATCGCTTTGCGATCGGTTACAAAAATCAGCTTTTCGTTGTGCTGATAGGCCACTGAAAAGTCTGTATTCCCAATCATATACTGGAAAAAATCATTTTGCACCGAACAAACATTATCTTGCTGCAGGGGGTGGACAGAACGCTTGAGTTTTCTGGCCCCATGCCGGTCCGCTACCTTGTCAATGTCCTCAATAAGAAAACCCATTAACTGATGTGTCTTTTCTTTCTTCCCTTTAATTTCAGTTAGTTCAAGGGAAACAGCTCTGGTCTTAAAATGAAATGGGGTCACTACTTCGTACAGTTTGTAAGCCAGGTATTCTTTCAGTACATAATCATGACTGTGTTTTGACAGCTGACAGGGGAGTACAAGTTTTAGCTCCTTGTTACCCTCGAACAGTGTTTCCTTGCGCACCTTCTTTTTAATTTTAAGCTTCAGGGGCGGGAAATAGCAATTTGTTCTGCGGTAATTCCCCCGGGCACGTAGCTTAATATCCAGGGACTTCCATTCCCCATTCTCGTCCTCGTATTCCAGAACAGATTCCAGATAGGTACTGTCGTTTGTTTCCCGGCGTACCTGCCTGTTGGAGTATTTAAGTTTAATAGCCAGTGGTTCTTCCTTTGAGAAAAGAGGAGTAACAATTAGATTCTCAGAAGTTGCTAAAGTTTCCTGGGCAGTGCTGTAATTCACGAATGCCAAAAGGAAGAAACAAATTAGAAAGGCCTTTGGTATTTTCACTATCTTGTGGTTGGTTTATGCCATTTAAGGTACTAAATTTTTAGGTTATCAGACTCTATTTATCCATAATTAACCACCGAACCTTGATTGTAATGGTTATCGCTATGGTGACCGTATTTGCCGCCTATTGGTTTGAGTATAGCTATGACGTGGACCTTACGCTACTCAGCATTGCGATCGTATTTCCCTTGGTGTTTACCATCCGGGGATCATTCCGCCGTCGGGAAAAAGCCCTGGAACACCTGAGTAAATTCCGAAGCGCCCTGAAAACGGTGTACTACTTTGTAA
>JABDRK010000171.1 GCA_013041785.1 Eudoraea sp. | reverse complement strand
ATGACCGTCCAGGCTTACCTGGTTCTTCTGACTCAGATATTCCTGTAATCCTTCCTGCCCTTTGTCACGGGCCCAATCCAGCAACAGCCTACGGTCTTCCTGGTATTGCATCAGTGGAACAGCCATCCCACAGGAGGATTGTACCAGTTCAATTTCCATTGCAATGATTTGCCGGCTACCCGGAGTTTCAGGAAACATCGGAAGATAATCTTCGAATTCCGGATCCCGGGGATGATATACCCGGGCTGATCCATATAACCTCAGGATCAAAGGTTTGCCTTCAAAAGCGCAGAACATGATTGTCATTCTGGGTGCATGTTGCAAATGTGTTGCAGTCTCATTACCGCTACCCGTAAGATTCAACCACACCACCTTGCTTTCGTCAATGACCCGAAAAGCGTCCATTCCCTTGGGGGAAAGATTAATACGGCCTTCGGCCATTGCCGTGGATACAAAAAAGATTTTTTGCTGACTGATAAAGTCTATCTGGGTCGGTGATAACCGTTTTTGCCGCTTTCCCATCAGCGAATGATTAGGTCCAACGTATAATAACGCTACCCCAGGTAAATCCACTTCCAAAAGCAGCTAAAACAACCAGGTCCCCCTCTTTTACTTTTCCCTGTTCCCATGCCTCGGTAAGTGCAATAGGAATAGAGGCTGCCGTGGTGTTACCGTAATTCATGATATTGTTATAGACCTGGTCGTCAGACAATCTGAATTTCTTCTGAATAAACTGGGAAATCCTCAGGTTGGCCTGGTGGGGGATCAGCAAATCGATATCGCTGGGTTGCAATTTATTTTTTTGTAATCCTTCCATGATCACCTCACTGAAGCGCACCACGGCATTTTTAAACACAAACTGCCCATTCATGTATGGATAATAGGAGGTTTCTTCCGGATCATTATCCTTGATGATATCCAATATCCAGCGTTTCCCCATCCCCGGTGCAATGAGTGAAAGTTCTTCGGCATGTTCCCCTTCTGAATGCAAATGAGTGGACAAAATTCCTTTTTTTGGATCTTCCTCCCGACTTAAAACAACGGCACCGGCACCATCTCCAAAAATTACAGAAACCCCGCGTCCCCGGGTGGTAAAATCCAATCCTATGGAATGGACTTCCGCCCCGATCACCAGCACATTTTTATACATCCCGCTTTTGATATACTGGTCGGCCAGTGAAATCCCGTAGACAAAACCAGAGCACTGATTACGGACATCGATAGCCCCGACAGTCTTAATTCCCAGGTCTCTTTGTACAAGTACTCCCGGTCCGGGAAAATAATAGTCCGGGCTTAGTGTTGCGAATACAATAAAATCTATTTCATCTTTATCGATTCCTGCCCGTTCAATGGCAATTCGAGCCGCTTTTACACCAAGACTGGCTGTAGTATCCTCTCCTTTAATGATATGCCGCCTCTCTTTGATCCCGGTCCTTTCCTGAATCCATTCATCACTGGTATCCATCATTTTGGAAAGGTCTTCATTGGTCACCACATTGTCCGGGACATAATATCCCATTCCAATAATTTTCGAGTTGTACATGTTTCGTTTTGTTAGTTAGTCAATGCCTTTCCTTGCCGGCTAAACAAAGTAGTAAAATTAAAAATACCCATAAATGGAAAAATAGCCTAGGAATTTGATCAAAGTTTAGGTCGGAATGGGTTCTTTTGCCTGCCTGGCGAAGTAAAATTTAGTACCTTGTCAAGACTATTCTCCAAGTACAAAAACGGAAATAAAAAATCACAATATTCTTAAATATTCAATTATGAGAAATATCCTTGCATGCTTGATTTTATTTGTATCTGTAAGCAGTTTTAGTCAGGAAAAACTGGACTATCAGACTCCCCCTTCACAGATCCTTGAGCTGGTTGATGTACCCCTTGCCCCTTCCGTTAGGATTACAGAAACCACTGATTATATGGTTTTGCTCTACAGAGACAGTTATAAAACAATAGCGGAGCTCTCAGAAAAAGAATTACGCCTGGGCGGATTGCGCATCAATCCGGCCACCAATATTGGGAGTCGCACCACCTATTACAACAACATTAAAGTGCAAAAGACAGGAGCAAGGGAAGCCACTCAGGCGACAGGTCTTCCTGAAAACCCGAGACTTTCTAATTTTACCATTTCTCCTGACGAAACAAAAATGGCGCTGACACACACCACTCCTGAAGGCGTTGAGCTTTGGTTACTGGATATGGAAAAAGCATTGGCAAGAAGATTAACTGGCCCCGGCCTAAACGCGAATCTGCGCGATGTTATCAATTGGTTTAAAGATGGGAATTCCGTACTGGTCAAAATGCTGCCTGAGGATCGCAAAGAACTAATCAATACCGATGCCATGGTACCTTCAGGGCCAACCATCTCCAGTAATGACGGTAAAAAAGCGCAAAACAGGACCTACCAGGACCTGTTGAAAAACCCAAATGATGAATTCAATTTTGAACAACTGGCCCGCTCTTCGCTGCATCGGGTTAGCCTTTCCGGAGAAGCAAGTCTTTGGAAAGAAACCGATATGTACCGCAGCATCAGCTTTTCTCCGGATGGGGCATACGTGATGGTAGTCACGCTGGACAGGCCCTTTTCCTATCTGGTCCCTTATTATCGGTTCCCTACTAAAACGCGTGTGTATTCCAAGGATGGCACGCTGGTAAAAACCCTGTTGGAAGTTCCACTCATTGAAGACCTGCCAAAGGGTAGAATGGCAGAGCGAACCGGGATGCGCGATATCAGCTGGAGGAGCGACAAACCTTCAAGCCTGGTATATGCTGTGGCGCTGGACGGTGGCGATCCGGCCAAGGAGGTAGCCTTCCGGGATGAAATCTTTGAATTAGAAGCCCCTTTTGACGGGAAAGGCCGAAGTATCCTGAAAACCATAAACCGCTATTCAGGAATTATCTGGGGAAATAACCAAATGGCTGTTGCCTATGACTACTGGTGGAACAACCGGAATACAAAAACCTATATTTTTAATCCATCTGACGCAGCTCAAAGCCCCAAAATTATTACAGATCGCAATTATCAGGATGTGTATAGTGATCCCGGGGATTTTGCAACCCAAAGAAATGAATACGGCACTAATGTACTGGCCCTCGACAAAAAAGGCTATGGGTACCTCATGGGAGATGGATATACGGAAAACGGACAATTCCCATTTGTAGACAGAATCGACCTGAAATCCTTTGACAAAACAAGGCTTTATACCTCGAAACTCAGTGGTAAAAAAGAAAACCTGATGGATTATAACCCTTCAAAAGACCAGTTGCTGGTTCGGATTGAATCCCCGAGTGAATATCCCAACTATTACTTCAAAAGCATTATTCGGAGAAAAGGACAGCAACAGCTGACCTACTTTGAGAATCCTTTTAAAAGCCTGCAGGATGTGCACAAAGAGGTAATTACCTACAAAAGGGACGACGGGCTTGAGCTTTCAGGAACCCTATATCTACCGGTAGGATATGATCCGGAACTCAAGGAAAAAAAGCCGATGATCCTCTGGGCTTATCCCCGTGAGTACAAGGA
>JABDRK010000156.1 GCA_013041785.1 Eudoraea sp. | reverse complement strand
CTAAATCTTCACCACATGGAAATACACAACCTCCTTTCCTTCCCGGTGAATTGGCCATTGGGTCACAGGCCCGTTTCTTTGCCCGCGTTGGGGGTAATACCCCAAAGGAAATGACAGAGGTTTTCATAGAGGCTGCCGGATTCAAGGGTACTTCCCTGATCGAAGTACTGCAAAACTGCGTTATTTTTAATGATGGTGCCTTTGCAAAATACACAGATAAGGCCGTCAGGGCAGACAAGCAGTTATTTGTAAAGCATGGGGAACCTATGATTTTCGGGAAAGAACGCGACAAAGGATTGGTGTTGAACGGTCTTAAACTGGAAGTGGTAACCCTGGGAGAAAATGGAATCACTGAAGCTGATCTGCTGGTGCACAATGCCGAATTGGAGGATCCCACACTACATCAAATGCTGGTGCGAAGTGAATATCCCATGGTAACCGGAATCATCAGAAGCGTTCCGGACATCACTTTTGAAGAACGGGAAGCCCAACTTACCGATAATGTAAAGGCTAAGTCCAATTTTACGAAAACAGACGATCTCTTCTTCTCAGGCGAAACTTATGAAGTAGATTGATCTTACACCTGGACGATAATTCAGGCAAAGGCCTTATACCAGGCCTGCAAATCCCAAAAAAGCCAATGACAATAGTCCGGCTACCAATAAATTGATAGGCACGCCTTTCATGCCCTCGGGGAGATCTGCCAGTTCCAAAAACTCGCGAATACTTGCAAATACAATAAGGGCCAGGGCAAAACCAACCGAACTGGAAAATGCAAAGAACACGGCCTTTAACAAAGTGGCATTCTCCATACCCAATGCCAGGATAGCAACTCCCAATACCGCACAGTTGGTGGTTATAAGGGGCAGAAATACGCCTAAAGCCTGATATAAAGGAGGGCTTACTTTTTTTAGAATAATCTCAACCATTTGTACAAGCGCAGCAATCACCAGGATAAAGGTGATGGTCCTTAAATAATCCAAACCCATGGGCACCAAAACATATTCGTGCAGCAAATAGGTGACCGTTGTAGCAATAGTCATAACAAACAACACCGCACCCGACATGCCCACAGAAGTAGAAACCTTATTTGAAACCCCCAGGAATGGGCAAATACCCAAAAACTGGGACAATACTATGTTGTTGACAAATACGGCGCCTATAAGGATTACGAAATATTCCATATCATGCGACTTTATGGGTTAACCTGTTGAATATAATAGCCAGATAAGCAAGGGCAATAAAGGCCCCGGGGGGTAGTATGAACAGAATTAGCGTGTTGGCGTCCTCAGAGACAAAACGGAACTCAAACAGGCTGCCATTACCCAGTATCTCACGCACTGCACCTAAGGCTGTCAGCGCAATGACAAAACCAACACCCATTCCGAGGGCATCCACGATCGAAGCCATAAGACTGTTCTTAGAAGCAAAAGCTTCGGCCCTTCCCAGGATCAGGCAGTTGACCACAATAAGGGGAATGAAAATTCCCAGTTGCTCATATAAAAATGGGATAAAGGCCTCCAGTACCATTTCTACCACCGTCACAAAGGAGGCAATGATCACGATAAATGCGGGAATCCGCACTTTGTTTGGGATTTGGGATTTGATGAGCGATACCACAATATTCGACATCAGCAAAACAAAAAGCGTAGCCACACCCATTCCAAGTCCGTTAAAGGCAGAGGAAGTAACCCCAAGGGTGGGACACATACCCAGAAGCATTACAAAAACCGGGTTCTCTTTTATAATGCCTTTTAAAAAGTTCTGCTTGTGGTCTAAGGTATTCGCCATGGTCCTTAATTATCCGATTTTATCTCCATTTTATTAACTTCCTTATAAACATCATAGGCCTGTTGCGTAGCTTCAGAGAAGGCGCGTGTACTAATTGTAGCTCCCGCCAGGGCATCTACCTCCCCGCCATCTTTCTTAACTTTCAGATCAAAGGTCGCAGGGTTTTTTCCGCGAAATTGCCGCAAAAACTTCTCCCCTTTCATTTTTGTACCCAGGCCCGGGGTCTCCTTTTGTTCCAGAACTGCAATATTTTTGATGCTGCCATCAAGTTCGAAGCCTACCATAAGTTTTACCAATCCGCTATACCCCTTCTCGGATGCTCCGGTAACTGCTGCTCCAACAATAACACTATCCTTTAAGGCAGGATAAAACTCGATGCTGTCTTTGGCTTCTTCTATTTTGAAACGAAGTACCTCACTTACCGGATTGTTGTCATACTGCGGCAACACGGCATTCAGGGCCTTCACTTTCTTGGCCAGTCGGGCTCTAGCTTTAGGTTCCAGCGTAAGGTCATTTACAAACCCCAGAGACAGGCCTGCTGCCATGGTGATTACAAAAAGGGCAACCACCATATTTACGAGTGTCGATTCTTTCTTTTTCAAAGTCACACGATTTTGGCTTTAATTTTTGATCCAAACCTCCTGGGTTTGAAATAACTGTTGATCAGCGGAACAAAGGCGTTCATGATCAGGATAGCAAACGAGATGCCTTCAGGATAGGACCCAAATAACCGGATCACTACGGTAATCACCCCGATGCCCAGGGCAAAAACCACCATTCCTTTTTTGGTTACCGGGCTGGTCACTAAATCGGTCGCCATATAGAAAGCCCCTAAAATAGCCCCTCCGGAAAGCACATGAATCAAAGGGTTGGCGTATTGCTCAGGATCTATCCACCAGAAGATACCGGTCAGCACGGCTATGGATAATAATACCGTAATTGGAATATGCCAGGATATTACCTTCCTGCCAATGAGATATAACCCGCCAACCAGCAGGGCAAGCGCCGACATTTCACCTAGTGAACCTGCTGTAATACCCAAAAACATGTCTGTTGTAGAAGGGATTTGGGCATTTATTTCGCTAATGGTCTGTCCAAATTGTACCCCATCCTTTATCAGGCCCAGGGTGGTTGCCCCGGTCACCGCATCTGCAAGGGTGGTGTTATTTTCTACCGCTGTGGGCCACAGGGTCATCTCAACGGGAAAGGATACCAATAAAAATACCCGGCCAACAAGGGCGGGATTGAATATGTTAAACCCCAGTCCGCCGAAAGACAGTTTTGCCACGCCAATAGCAACAAAACTTCCTACAATTATCATCCATATCGGAATGCCTGTAGGCAGGTTAAAAGCCAACAAGATCCCGGTTATCAAAGCCGAACCATCACCAATGGTGGTTTGGGTTTTCATAACATAGCGTTGAATGAGGTACTCAAAAAGTACGCAGGATGCAGCCGCTGTTACCGTAGCTATCAATGCATTATATCCAAATACATATAGCGAAACAAGGAATACGAGTACAAGTGCAATAACCACATCGTACATTAGCTTGGAAGCTGTTCTGTCTGAATGTACATGGGGTGAGGCGGAAACAATGATCGGCTGGCTGCTCATAGTTACGCTTTTTTCGGTTCGAGGTTCTTTGCAATGGATTTACCAAATCGTATGTAATCCAAAAGGGGACGATGGGAAGGGCACACGTAACTGCATGAACCACATTCAATGCAGGTCAGGACATCTTCCTGAAGTGCTTTCTCAAACATCCCTTTTTCTGTGAGGTTCATCAACAAATGAGGTTCAAGGCCCATAGGGCATACGTCAACACACTCCCCACAACGGATACAGTTTCTGGGCGCTCCCCTGCTGGCTTCGTCCTTAGAAATAATAAGGATCCCCGAGGTACCCTTGGTGACCGGTACATCCGTATTTTTAAGGGCCTTGCCCATCATGGGCCCGCCGCTTACAATTTTACGAGTATCTTCGGGTACACCCCCAACCGCATCGATCAGGTCGCTGATAGGAGTTCCAATCTTTACCCAGAAATTTGATGGATGCTCCAGTTTTTTTCCGGTTACCGTAACCACCCGTTCCATCAGGGGCCTGTCGTGCTGAACAGCCTGATAGATAGCAAAAACGGTACCTACATTGTGTACAACCACCCCCACATCAAGGGGCAGGCCATTTTTAGGGACTTCTCTTTTTAGCAGAGCACGAACCAATTGCTTTTCACCTCCCTGTGGGTATTTAACCTTCAATGCCGCTATCTGGATACCAGACTCCCCGGCTGTCAGCCTTTTGAAAGAGTCAATAGCGTCTTTTTTATTGTTTTCAATCCCTATAATTGCCCGGTCTACATGCAGGGCCTGCATCAGGATTCGGATACCCACCAGGATCTCTTCAGCTTTTTCCAGCATGAGCCTGTGGTCTGCCGTCAAATACGGCTCGCATTCCACACCATTAACGATGAGACAGTCTATTTTTTGGTCTTTTTTGACCTGCAGCTTCACATGAGACGGAAAGGTTGCTCCACCCAAACCTACAATCCCTAAATCGGAAATATGTTGCAGTATTTCTTCGGTTTTCAGGGTGATTTCCTTTTTTAGGGGGTACTCCGTTTCCTGAAAATTGGATTCATTCTTTACATCGGTCCTGATCACAATGCACTGCTTCTTATAGCCACTGGTATCAACGATCTTATCCAATTTGGTAACAGTCCCTGCCACCGGGGAATGAATATTGGAAGAGACAAAACCGCCGGATTTTGCGATCACCTGACCTATCTCTACCTTATCCTTTCTTTCTACAATTATCTCTGCAGGAATACCAATATGTTGTGATATGGGAACGTAGACCGCTTTGGGCGGAGGCAGCCTTTTAATGGGTTTTGATGATGTCAATTTATTCTCCGGGGGGT
>JABDRK010000133.1 GCA_013041785.1 Eudoraea sp. | reverse complement strand
ACCTGTACCAGGTCCTGATACACCACAAAGCGTCTGGAAAATTGCAAGTCGCCACGCTGGTTGTAAATTTCGAGCAGGTAATTACCGCTAACCCGCAAGCGTACATTTTCATTAGGAGTCCTAAGCCTGTAATTTGAGTATGGTTGTAGTGTGGTATAACTGTTTCCGTAATCGATGATCCTTTGATTATAAAAACCGGTCAGATATTGCGATTTTAGCAAGGCCGATGGAGTCCAGTCGTAATCACAGTGTACTATCTTGTAATAATAATCCTGTTCATTGGCAAGAACATCATCAAACTCCAAATAGAGCGACTCACCCAATTTAACAATTGGAAATTGGTCTTCCGTTTTGCCTTTGAAAATTACAGTCTTGATATTGGATGGCGGATTTACCTCTTCCTGCACCTGGGAGAAGAGTGGTGTAGCAACCAAAATCAAGATTAAATGTTTAAGCTTAAAGCGCATATTTAAGCGATTTATCCGGCAAAGGTAAACAAAATGCATGCCCAAATAATTACCTTCGGTGTAATGTCCAATTTTTAGTTAATAATTATGATAACTATGCATTAAATACTATTTTTGCTGCCAATTAAGATAACCTAAAGGTTTACCTAGATATGTCTAAAGACATCCGAATTAAAAAGGGATTAAACATTAATCTTGTCGGTGCCGCAGAACATACCACTTCCAAAGCTGCTCTCAGCAACGTTTACGCCATTAATCTTCTTGATTTTTATGGAGTTACTCCAAAATTACTTGTCAAAGAAGGGGGAGAGGTTAAAGCGGGAGAACCGCTTTTTTACAATAAGGACAACGAAGAAATGTTGTTTGTTTCTCCCGTAAGCGGAGAATTGGTAGAAGTGATCCGCGGTGCGAGGAGAAAGGTACTCATGCTGAAAATACTGGCTGACAAAGACCAGAAGTATCTTACCCACAAGGCACTGGATCCCGATAAAGCCAATGCAGAAGAAATTACGGCCTTCCTGTTGCAATCAGGATGCTGGCCTTTTATCAAACGGAGACCCTATGATCTTGTAGCCAATCCCAAGGTGGCCCCCAAAGCGATCTTCATTTCGGCTTATGCCACGGCACCACTTGCCGCAGACATGGATTACGTGCTTCAGGGTAAGGAACAGGAATTGCAAACAGCATTAAGCGCTTTAGCCAAACTTACACCCGGGGAAATTCACGTTTCTGTTGGAAAGGGATCTGATTCGCCCTTTGCAGATTTAAAGGGCATAACCCTACACCGGGTTAGTGGTCCCCATCCGGCCGGACTCGTGGGCACACAGATCAACAAAATAGATCCCATAAACAAGGGCGAGCAGGTATGGACCCTTTCCCCGCAGGATCTGATTATTATCGGAGAATGTTTGCGAACCGGAAAGTTTAATGCCGAACGCATCGTAGCGCTTGCCGGATCCTCTATCAAGGAACCCAAATACTATAGTACCCGGATAGGTGCCGAAATAGCTACCTTTTTGTATGCAAGCGGGGTTAATGATAAAAATTTCAGGGTAATCAACGGGGATGTGCTCACTGGCTCCAAAACAACTCCTAATGGATTCCTTGGCTTTTACAACAATACAGTCACGGCTATTCCTGAAGGTGATGATTATGAACTCTTCGGTTGGAGCAAGCCCGTTTTTGATAAAATTTCCACTACCCGGGCCCTGACGTTCTCCTGGATGCTACCCAGGAAGACATACGATCTCAATACCAATACTAATGGAGAGCATCGTGCCTTTGTGGTAACCGGACAATATGAAGAAGTATTTCCCCTGGACATCTATCCCATGCAACTTTTAAAAGCCTGTATGGTTAAGGATCTGGATGAGATGGAACAACTGGGGCTTTATGAAGTGATCCCGGAGGACTTTTCTCTGACAGAATTTGTATGTACCTCCAAGCAGCCACATCAGCAGATCATCCGCGATGGACTGGACCTGCTCTATAAAGAAATTGGATAATCATGAGTGATAAGCGACTTACACTAAAAAAGAGATTACACATATTAAAGCACAGGTACAGGGGCAAAAAAATGGCCCCGGCCTTCAACGCTTTTCATACCTTTTTATATTCACCTAATGAAACCACACATTCCGGTGCTCATGTTCGCGCTGCGGATGACCTGAAAAGGACTATGAATACGGTGATCATGGCATTGATTCCCGTATTGTTGTTTTCGTTCTTCAATACAGGTTACCAGCACTACGCGGCCATTGACGCTGCAAGTGGAGCCCCCAGAGAACTCATGCTCTGGGAGAATTTCCTGACCTGGGAGAATTTCTGGCTGGGGCTTATTAAAGTGTTGCCGCTGGTTATTATTTCCTATGGTGTAGGACTTTTGGTGGAGTTTATTTTTGCCGTGATCAAGGGCCATGAGGTAGAAGAGGGATATTTGGTTACCGGGATGCTCGTACCATTGATCGTTCCTGTGGATACCCCGTTGTGGATGCTGGCGGTTTCGGTGGTATTTGGGGTTGTCATCGGAAAAGAAGTTTTTGGGGGTACCGGGATGAATATTTTGAATCCGGCCTTGACAATCAGAGCCTTCCTGTTTTTTGCTTACCCAACCTGGATGAGTGGGGATAAAGTATGGGTTCACGGCGCCGTGGAGCGGGCAGGTACAGCAGATGCTATTTCAGGGGAGACCATCCTCGGATATTTAGCACAGAATAATACCAGTGAATTTACCTATTCGGTATCGGATATGTTCTTTGGATTTATCCCGGGATCGGTAGGGGAAACTTCGGCATTCCTCATCTTACTGGGAGGACTTTTCCTGGTTTTCAGCAAAATCGCCAGCTGGCGTATCATGCTGAGTGCCGTAATTGGCTCCCTGGTTATGGGTCTAATCTTTAATGGCGTGGTTGACGCCGGATGGATTTCTGAAACCAGTACCTTCTATGGCTTGATGAGTTTTGATTTCTGGAAACACCTAATCGTGGGCGGACTGGCCTTTGGTATTGTCTATATGGCAACAGATCCGGTAACCGGTTCTCAAACCAATCGGGGAAAATGGATTTATGGATTCCTGATCGGGTTTATCTCAGTCATGATCCGTGTATTCAATCCGGCCTACCCGGAAGGTGTATTCCTGGCAATCCTCCTGATGAACGTATTTGCTCCTACCATAGATCATTACGTAATTCGGGGCAACGTCAAGAGACGTATGAAGCGGCTCAAAAAAGCTGTGATTCCTGCAGCTGTTCAGGAAAAAGAAGAAGACCTTAAAGTAGAAACCGTTTAAGCTATGGCGATCGATACTGAAAAAAATGTGTACACCGTTTTCTTTGCCGTGATTATGGTAATCATTGTGGGCTCGGTTTTGGCGTTCCTCGCATCCGGACTTAGTGGTAAGATCAAGGAAAACGAGCGTTTTGAGAAACAACAAAACATCCTCTATGCCATGGGCGTCAATGAAAACGAGGGTGATGGGAGTGTTAACTTCATTCCAACGGATCGGGTAGAAGCAGAATTTGCAAATTACATCACCGAACAACTGGTACTCAATGGAGATCAGATCACTACAGATGAAGAAGCTTACCTGATCGACCTTAAAAAGGAAATGACTGCCCTTAAAAACGGCGCTACTCCAAGGTTGCCAGTGTTTATAGGCGAAAAGGATGGGAAGAAATACTACATCTTACCCATGTATGGCAAAGGCCTCTGGGACGCCATCTGGGGATTTATTTCCCTGAATGAAGATATGGTGGTTCAGGGTGTTTACTTTGATCATAAAGCAGAGACTCCCGGACTAGGCGCAAATATCAAGCAACGGTATTTTATGGATGACTTTATTGGGGAATCCATACTGGACGGGAATCGCTACGCTGGTGTTGCGGTAGCCAAAGGGAATAACGACCCGATTAACCAGATCAAGGACGACAATGAAGTGGATGCTTTGGCAGGCGCCACAATCACCGGAAATGGCGTATCAGCCATGATCCGCGAAAGTGTAAATCTCTACAGGAATTATTTGGAAACCATTAGACAGCAATAGCATATGGCCTTACTATCTAAAAAAGATACAAATCTGATATTAGATCCGCTGGCGGATAATAACCCGATTACCATACAGGTACTTGGGATTTGTTCTGCCCTGGCAATTACTGCGGAACTCAACGCATCGATTGTAATGGCCCTGTCCGTTATCTTCGTTCTTGGGGTGGGAAATGTGGTTATTTCCCTTATCCGTAACATCATCCCTTCGAAGATCCGGATTATCGTCCAGCTCATCGTTGTAGCTACCCTGGTGATTGTAGTTGACCAGGTACTGAAAGCCTTTGCTTATGAATTGAGCAAGACACTTGCCGTTTTTGTAGGATTGATCATTACCAACTGTATCATTATGGGACGTTTTGAAGCCTTTGCTTTGGGAAATAGCCCTTGGCGATCTTTCTTGGATGGGATAGGGAATGCACTTGGATACGGTGTTATCCTGATTATTGTTGGTTTTTTCAGGGAGTTGCTGGGGTCCGGTACGCTGTTTGGAATTAAAGTCCTGGGCGATCCTATTGCCAAAACCGGCCTTTATGCCTTTGGTTACGAAAACAACGGGTTTATGATCATTCCACCTGCAGCATTGATTGTGGTGGGGATCATTATCTGGGTACAAAGATCACGCAACACCGCCCTGATCGAAGAAAATTAAGATAAGCTAATACACGATATTATGTTAGAGCATATTGAACTGTTTTTTAAGTCCATCTTCATTGACAACATGGTCTTTGCCGTGTTCCTGGGGATGTGTTCATACCTGGCCGTTTCTAAGAAAGTGGCAACCGCTGTTGGCCTTGGCGCGGCAGTAATATTCGTATTAGCGGTAACGGTACCGCTAAACTGGTTGCTGGACCAATACCTTTTACAGGAAGGCGCCCTCAGTTGGCTGGGGCCGGAATATGCAGATTACAATCTGAGTTTCCTCTCTTTTATCCTCTTTATCGCCACCATCGCAACAATGGTTCAACTTGTGGAGATCGTGGTAGAGCGGTTTTCTCCGGCACTTTATAATTCATTGGGGATATTCCTGCCGCTGATCGCGGTGAATTGTGCCATTCTTGGAGGATCCCTGTTCATGCAGGCCCGTGAAATTCCTTCATTGGGATTGGCCTTTAACTATGGGGTAAGCTCAGGAATTGGGTGGTTTCTTGCCATTTTGGCTATTGCTGCCATCCGTGAAAAAATCAGATATTCTAATGTTCCTCCACCTTTGAGAGGATTGGGAATAACCTTTATCATTACCGGATTGATGGGCATTGGTTTCCAAAGTTTCGGAGGGATGCTTACCGGAGGAGATGAATCGGTCGCCCCAGTTGAGGAGACCACTGTGGAGGTCCAGCAGGAAACCGACGAAAAGAAAAATAAGGAAGAGATCGATGAAAAATCTGTCTCGTATAACGAAGTCAATATAGTACAAGAATGATTTTAGCCACAACTTTAGGGACCATTGTCATTACCGTAGTTGCTTTCTTAATCCTGTTACTGCTGTTGGTTGCGCTGTTGCTTTTTACCAAGGAAAAACTTGCCCCTTCAGGTCCGGTAACCATTACGATCAATAGCGAAAAGCAGATTGAAGTGCCTTCTGGCAGTTCCCTGCTTTCGACTCTGGGGAACCAGAAGATTTTTCTGCCTTCGGCTTGTGGGGGAGGAGGAACCTGTATTCAGTGCGAATGCCACGTGCTTGCCGGAGGAGGTGAAGCACTGCCCACAGAAACACCTCATTTCTCTAAACGTGAATTGAATGAGGGAGCCCGACTGGCCTGTCAGGTGAAGGTAAAACAGGATATGGAAATTACCATTCCTGAGGAAGTATTCGGTATAAAGAAATGGGAAGGCACCGTAGTAAGAAACTACAATGTGGCCTCTTTTATCAAGGAATTCGTAGTTGAAATTCCTGAGGATATGAACTACAAGGCTGGCGGTTATATCCAGATCGAAATTCCTGCCTGTGAGGTTAAGTATGAAAACTTTGATATTACCGCTCACCCTGAAGAGCATGAGACCCCGGATAAGTTTCAGGCCGAGTGGGATAAATTCAATCTCTGGCCATTGGTAATGAAAAATACAGAGGTTGTTGAACGTGCATATTCAATGGCTTCTTTCCCGGCAGAAGGCAGGGAGATCATGTTAAATGTGCGTATTGCTACTCCGCCATGGGACCGTTCTAAAAATGGCTGGATGGATGTAAATCCCGGAGTGGCATCATCCTATATCTTCGACAGGAAACCCGGTGATAAGGTTACCATCTCCGGACCTTACGGAGAGTTCTTTATAAATGAGTCCGAGTCAGAAATGCTTTATGTTGGAGGTGGTGCCGGTATGGCGCCGATGCGTTCTCACCTGTATCATCTGTTTAAAACCCTCAAGACCAACCGAAAAGTAACCTACTGGTACGGGGGAAGGTCCAAAAGGGAGCTATTTTATATTGATCATTTCCGACAGTTGGAAAAGGAGTTTCCTAACTTCAAATTTTACATGGCCCTGTCTGAACCCCTGGAGGAGGACGACTGGAAGGTAAAAGAAAGCCTGGATGCACCTGGAGACGGTTTTGTAGGATTTATCCATAACTGTGTGATAGATTACTACCTGAACGACCATGAATCTCCCGAAGATATTGAACTATATTTCTGTGGGCCACCCCTAATGAACAAGGCGGTCCAGAAGATGGGTGAAGATTTTGGGATCCCGGATGAACACATTCGATTTGACGACTTCGGGGGTTAAGGTTCGAATTATCCAGGAGAGATCCTTTAAAAGAAAAAAAGCCGGTATGAACAATATCGGTTTTTTTATAGCAAGCAAATGAAAGCATTAACAGAGCAGGAACTACACAACCTGGCGATGAATATCGTAGGGCGGGAACTGCAGGCTCAGGGATATGAATTTATGGGGGTCAACAGCAAGCCCAGAAAGAACCCCCAGTTCGTTTGCCTTAAGGACAAACAACTCCATTTTATTGTGGTACGCAATGTCCCCTTTCCTGGGGATCCCCGGAATTATGATGAAGTATTGTTGGGTAAGGTAAAGGAACAGGCGTTGAAATTCGAGGCCAGGACTTATTATGCAGGAGTGGGCCTGTCCAATGCAGAGGATCGGAATTTGCCGGTATACCTAAATGAAGCTTATCTTGTAAATTATGAAGGTCTTATCGAGATATATTAAGGGAATCAGCATGGGGCTTGTCCTTGTGCTGATCGCAGCCTGTTCGGATAATCAGGGTCCATGGGAACGCAATTTTAATTACGGTGGAGCTCTGGGAACCTCATAC